>CAZDYY010000103.1:3417-6884 GCA_964509745.1 uncultured Legionella sp.
GATATTGATTAATTTATTTACGGGGTGGGCGCGTCACCAATGCCCTTTTGCCCACCCTGTTTTACAGAAACCTGCAATGCTGTCACATTCTGCAGGCCTCTCGGCAACCGGTTACCACGCCGCCCGCGCTCACCCTGGTAATGCTGAAGATCTGCGGCTTTCAAGGTAAAGTGCCGCTTGCCTGCGTGTACCGTCAATTCGTCACCCGGTGCAATAACCTGCACATCAATCACCAGCTCTTCACGAGAGGCGGCTTTGGCGGAAGGGATATTAATAAATTTATTGCCTTTTCCACGGGACAATTGGGGCAACTCATGAGCAGAAAAAATCAGCAACCGGCCCGTATTGGTAACGCAGACGATTTGTTGGGTTTCCATACAGGCAACCAGTCGTGGTGGTAACACCTGACTGTTTGCCGGTAATTTAAGACAGGCTTTCCCATTACGGTTTTTCACATACAAATCTTTCAGTTGCGTAATAAAACCATAACCTGCATCCGTTGCCAGGAAAACCCGGCTGTCCGGATCACCACCGGTCAAGGCAACAAATGACATGCCATCTGCCGGATTAAGCTTGCTGGTCAACGGCTCACCCTGACCCCGGGCGGACGGGAGCGCATGCCCGGGAACGTTGTATACCTTGCCCTCGCTATCAAAAAACACCACTTGCTGATTACTGCGAGCATTGGTTTGTGCCCTGAATTCATCCCCGGTTTTATAACTTAACGCTACACCATCAATATCATAGCCTTTGGCCGCACGTACCCAGCCTTTTTGTGACAACACAACAGTAATCGGCTCATTGGGCAAAATATCTTCTTCTTTCAGTGCGGCAGAACCTTCCCGTTCGACAACAGGAGAGCGTCGAACATCACCATACAAATCACGATCGGCCATGATTTCGGTTTTCACCAGTGTACGCAAACGCTTTTCGCTGCCCAGGATCTGTTGCAACTCATCACGCTCCTTGCTTAACTCGTCATGCTCGGCGCGTAATTTAAATTCTTCCAGTCTGGCCAAATGCCGCAATTTCATGTCCAGAATGGCGTCGGCCTGTCGTTCACTGAGCATAAAGCGAGCCATCAGGGCCTGCTTGGGATTTTCTTCTTCTCGAATAATGGCGATCACTTCATCCAGATTCAGATAGGCTATCAGCAAACCATCCA
Organism: uncultured Legionella sp.; assembly: GCA_964509745.1. Lineage (GTDB taxonomy): Bacteria > Pseudomonadota > Gammaproteobacteria > Legionellales > Legionellaceae > DDPF01. Next base: position 4,583 of record CAZDYY010000103.1, read on the forward strand.
GAACATGCAAACGATCCAGCACCTTGTCCAGACGGAATTGCAAACGCCGTTTAACCGTGCCCAACCTGAAAATCAGCCATTCCTGCAATATATCCAGCAGGCTTTTAACACGTGGCTTGCCATCCAGTCCGATCATGTTAAAGTTAACGCGATAGCTTCGTTCCAGATCGGTGGTAGCAAACAGGTGTGACATCAAGCCTTCAACATCAACACGATTTGAACGGGGTACAATCACAAGTCGCGTGGGATTTTCATGATCAGATTCATCCCGCAAATCATCCACCATCGGCAATTTTTTCTGCTGCATTTGAGCGGCAATTTGTTCTATCACTCTGGCACCAGAGACCTGGTAGGGCAGGGCAACAATAACAATATTGTGATCTTCAATTTGATACACAGCCCGCATCTTTACCGAGCCATTACCCGTTGAATAAATACTGCGTATGGCTGATAAAGGGGTAATGATCTCGGCTTCTGTCGGAAAATCAGGAGCTTTGACAATATCGACAATATCATCGATTGTCGCTGCCGGATTATCCAGCAAATGAATGCAGGCATTCGCTACCTCTGTCAAATTATGTGGCAGGATATCTGACGACATCCCCACAGCAATACCCGTGGCGCCATTTAACAATACATTCGGCAAGCGTGCAGGCAACAATGATGGTTCCTGCAAGGTTGCATCAAAATTATCAATCCAGTCGACAGTACCCTGTTGTAATTCAGATAATAAAAGATCGGCATATGCTGATAAGCGGGCCTCGGTGTAACGCATGGCAGCAAACGATTTGGGGTCGTCAGGAGAACCCCAGTTGCCCTGGCCATCCACAAACGGGTAACGATATGAAAACGGCTGCGCCATCAGCGCCATCGCTTCATAACACGCGGTATCGCCGTGCGGATGAAATTTACCCAGCACATCCCCGACTGTACGCGCTGATTTTTTATGCTTGGAAGTGGCTTTAAGGCCCAGCTCGGACATCGCATACACAATACGACGCTGCACGGGTTTCAACCCGTCCGCAACATGTGGCAAAGCCCTGTCCAGAATGACATACATGGAGTAGTCAAGATAGGCTTTCTCGGTAAATTCAGTCAGTGGCTTGTGTTCTGTCATATCATTCATATGGATACGTTACCGTTGTAAGAAAAATTATCGGGCATAATTATTTTACCACACCCCGTCCGATAATGATTATGGCGTGTTAATAATCAATTTGCAAAATGTGAATAACTTTGTTGATTTCTTCAAGATCACGGCAACAAAAATAATAACCACATGATTATTAATCATTAATTTCCATAATCCACATATTGACTGATATTTTCCCTGTGGATAACTATGTGAATTTATTGAGGATCGTTAATTTTTTGACGTTTCTCAAATCGTATCCAGCTGATTTTGCAAATCCAGTACTTCATCACGGATCAACGCTGCTTGTTCAAATTCCAGATTTTTGGCATGTGCATACATTTGCTTTTCAAGAATCTGGATCCGCTTGACCAGCTCATCTGTAGACAAGACAACATACGCCGCCTTTTTCTCGGCAATCTTGCTTTTCCGTGTGCCAAAATGTGCACCCTCCATGATATCTTCTACCGATTTGGTAATGCCCTCGGGCGTGATGCCATGCTCAAGATTAAATGCCATTTGTTTATTACGACGGCGCTGCGTTTCATCCAGTGCACGCTGCATGGAGCCTGTGATTTTGTCGGCATAGAAAATCGCCCGGCCATTGATATGGCGTGCAGCCCGACCAATGGTTTGAATCAGGGAACGATCAGAACGAAGAAATCCTTCCTTGTCTGCATCAAGAATGGCAACCAGAGAGACCTCCGGCATGTCCAGCCCTTCGCGCAACAGATTAATACCCACCAGCACATCAAACTCGCCCAGGCGCAAGTCACGAATGATTTCAACGCGTTCAACGGTATCAATATCAGCATGCAAATAGCGGACTTTAATACCCTGCTCACGCAGGTATTCAGTTAAATCCTCGGCCATGCGCTTGGTCAAAACCGTGACCAGAACCCGCTCACCGGCAGCAGTTACCAGGCGGATTTCCGAGAGCAAGTCATCAACCTGATTGGTCACGGGACGAATGATGACTTGTGGATCAATCAAACCGGTAGGGCGCACCACCTGTTCAGCAATATTATCGGCATGTTCCTGTTCGTAAGGACCGGGTGTTGCAGACACATAAATGGTTTGTGGCGAGCGCTCGGTAAATTCTTCAAAACGCATCGGGCGATTATCCAGTGCCGAGGGCAGTCTGAATCCATAATTCACCAGGGTTTCCTT
>CAZDYY010000104.1:0-3478 GCA_964509745.1 uncultured Legionella sp.
GATGGCTTTCAGGGCCGGTCAAGCCGAGGGGATTCGGTAAATTTTCATAGTCGAGAAGCAGGACCTCCCTCAATTTTAATAAGATTCCCTCTTTCATTACACAACAGCCAGCAACACCGCCGTCAAATACTGTCCCTCAGGAAAAGCTGCCAATACAGGGTGGCAGCTGGCCGGGCCAAAGACACCCAGTATTCGTACTGTTTTCCCGACCATCATGGCCTGTGCACTCACCAGCGCGGTGAAATCACTGGCTGATAATGCAGATGAACAGTTGCATGTCATTAATAACGATCCTGACCGCATGGACTTGAAGGTTTCGCGATGTAAAAACCGATAGTAATTTTTGGCTTTCTCCAGATGACGCTGGGAGGGTACCAGTTTGGGTGGGTCAAGGATAACCAGATCATAATCACCGGCTTTGTCGAGATATTCGCGGGCATCTGCTTCCACGAATTCAATTTGCGACAGGTTGTTCAGTTTGGCATTTTGTTGCGCCAGTGCGATCGCCTGGGCCGAACTGTCAACGGCAGTCACTGCAACCGCACCTGCTTTGGCAGCATGCAAGGCAAATCCACCGGAATAGCTGTACAGATCAAGTACCCGCTTGCCTTTGGCAAGGGTCGCAATGCGTTGATGATTTTCACGTTGATCCAGAAACAGTCCGGTTTTCTGGATATTGGCAAAATCAACCTGATATTGTACGCCGGCTTCCAGCACCTGTTCTGTTGCGGTGATGGGCTGTGCGTCTGCAACATGCCAGCCATCCTGGGAAAGCGGTTTGTTCTGGGAACACCAGAACACGGTGTCACCGGGCATCAGGTCACGAATACAATCCAGAATCACAGACCGGTTTGCTTCCACCCAGTAGGCAGAGCTGGCTACGATACAGGTCTGGTTAAACCGGTCAATCGTTAACCCCGACAAGCCATCGCCTTCACTGTTAAACAATCGGTACGCGGTAGTTGTATCACTGGGTAATAAAATTGATGTGCGAATGGCCAAAGCCTGTTGCAATCGATGCTGGATAATCTGGGCGAGGGAACTGGTATTGATTGATTCGCCTGAAAGCGCCAGAACCCGGACGCGATAGAGTGAATGTTCATTATAGACTCCCACCCCAATGCGCGCGCCATCGTTCCCCATGATATCGATCAGTTCCCCTGTCACAGGTTTGCCTGCCATTTTTGCGATGGCCTTTGGAAAAACCCATGGATGACCGCGGCGAATGGTCGTTTGTTTTGTTTGATGTAAAAAGATGGCTGGAGACATAAAAGGGGCCTGGATATTGAAAAGAATGGAGTATACCACAAGCTGCTGTATGATGGTTCTTGATATAGCGTCACTTGAAATGTATACTTTAACTATACATTTTATTAAGAGGTGTTCATTATGGAAGCAACTGTGCTGGATCTTAGATATCGTATGAAGGATGTGTTCAATGCGCTGGATAGAAATGAAAAAGTAACCATTTTGTATCATGGAACACCCAGGGGTGAACTGGTGCCAATTAAGCAGAACGTGACTGAATCATCTATGAATCATCCTTTGTTTAATATACGCAAATCTGATGATGTAAAAGCGATAATGGATGCTTTGAGAGGGAGTCGTTACAGTGATATTTGATACGGATATTATTATCTGGTTTGAAAAGGGCAGTACCAAAGCAGCTCAATTGATAGATAGAACGCCTGAGCGTTTTATTTCTGTATTAACTTATATGGAATTGTTACAGTGCGCTCCTGACAAAAGTCATCACAAGCTGGTTAAACAATTTCTTCACGATTTCAATTTTATCACACTGCCTTTAACTGAAAATATTGGTCACCGGGCGGCAATTTATATCGAGCAGTTTGCATTAAGCGGCGGTTTAAGGGCAGCAGATGCCATTATTGCAGCGACTGCGATGGAAAATACCATGCCACTGGCTAGTTCAAATAACAAGCATTTTAAAGCAATTGCCGGGCTTGATTATATCCCGTTCAAGCCCTGAGCCGCTGACGGTGATTTCAGGATGTGATTAAATTTGTATTCGTATCATGGTATGCTGGTTTTATTATGGCTGCTTGCACGTCAGAAGGACGCGATGACGTAATGGGTGAGTAGCCAGGTTTTATATTATCCAGCAAGGGACTGACATGATAAAAAAACTCCAGCAAGCCTTGAATGAAATTATTCTTGGCAAGTCAGATGTGATCCAGCTTGCAATCAGTTGCATGCTGGCGAATGGGCATTTGTTGCTTGAAGATATTCCCGGCATGGGCAAAACCATTTTGAGCCAGAGTTTGGCACATTTTACCGGGATGAAATACCGACGCATACAATTTACCAGTGATTTGCTACCCAGTGATTTGCTGGGTGTTTCAATATTCAATCCTCAAAACCAGAATTTTCAATTTCATCCAGGGCCTGTGTTTTCCCAATTAATCCTTGCTGATGAAATCAATCGTGCTACCCCGAAAACACAAAGTGCCTTGCTTGAGGCGATGGAAGAGCGGCAGGTGACGACGGATTCTGGTTCACATCCATTGCCTTCACCGTTTTTTGTCATCGCCACGCAAAATCCATCAAGCCATTCGGGAACATACCCATTGCCCGAGTCACAACTGGACCGGTTTCTAATGCGCCTGTCCATTGGCTATCCTTCCCGGGAAGCGGAACGAAAAGTCCTGATGGAGGATAATTTGCGTGGCAAGCTGTTTACACTGCCGGCGGTTGCCACGCCACAGCAATTGCTTGATTTGCAACAGAAAGCGGCAAAAATCAATATGTCCCCACCTGTGCTGGATTATATACAGGCCATTCTTCAGGCAAGCCGCCAACATAACTGGTTTAATCATGGATTAAGCCCCCGATCCGGTCAGGCGCTGGTGAGGGTATCCCAGGCGTATGCCATGGTAAATGATCGTGATTTTGTCCGTCCGGATGATGTCCAGGCTGTTTTGCATGCTGTTGCAAATCATCGCCTGGTCATCCACAAATCCACCAGTCAGGATACTCCGGCAGATATGCTGCTGAATTATGTCGAGGTGCCTGTTTGAACAGTGGAATCAGGCAACGGGCGTTTGCCATGATGCAACACTGGTTTAAACGCCGCTCAACAAGACTCAATCCGCAATATCTGGGCGGGCGCCAAATTTATATTTTGCCTTCCTTTTTTGGTTGCTTTTATGGAATAACGTTTATCTGCATCGCATCAGGGGCTATCAACTACCAGTTAAATACAGCCTGGTTTCTGGCGTTTTTGCTGATGGTGATTGGGTTCTGGAGCATGTGGTATACACACGAGAATTTAAAACACCTGACAGTCCATTGTTTGCCGGTTCCGGACGTAGAACAAGGTCAGCCCGTCAGGGTAACGTTGCTGGCAAGTTGTTCCGGCCAGATGAAATATGCCTTGTATTTTTCTTTTGCAAATGACAAAAGCGCGCGTTTCAGGGATGAAAAAGCAGGGGATAGTCCTGCCATGGAGGAGGTCAAG
>CAZDYY010000104.1:3488-6840 GCA_964509745.1 uncultured Legionella sp.
CCGCGATCTCACGACAATTACGCCGGACAACCTCACCAATCTCGTCTTGTCCCTGCCTACATCTCATCGTGGACAATTCAGTCTTCCCCCGATTAAAGTCCACACCCGTTTTCCATTGTGCCTGTTTACTGTCTGGTCCTGGCTGTATTTTGATCTGGATTATTTTGTTTTCCCTGCAGCTGTTTCGCCAGGATTCTGGCCCGAAACGGACTCAACAACCCGTCTGGATGATGCGCTTCTTATGAGTACGGGTGATGACGAATTATATGAGATAAAAAACATAGACAATCCATGGATACAGCCCGGGCGTGTTGCATGGAAAATATCTGCCCGTGGGCAAGGGTGGTTTTTAAAGTCCATGCAAAGTGCTGCGGGTGAAAACTGGATGTTTCGCATGGAGGATTTACCGGAGCAGGACATCGAACTGTCTTTGTGCCAATTGAGCTACTGGATCCAGGAGGCTGAGAAAAACCGGAAATCCTATGGACTGGAGCTGAATGGACTCCAAACCATAATCAGCCATGGAGAAGAACATTTGCAACGTTGTTTGCGATTGCTGGCAGGGTATTCATAATGGTGCAATTTAAACAGAAAATTCCTGTCATTACATTGCGATATGCCATTCTGGTGATGGTGATTTGTTTTCTTCCCCATATCATGACTGCGCCCTGGTGGTTATCCCTGCTGGCTATTCTGGTGGTCTTTTATCGTTTGACGGCCGAGTACCAGCAGTACCCCATGCTGCCATCATGGTTCAGGGCATTGATTGTTATCATGGCACTGGTGTTGCTTCGGTGGCAGTATCATTCATTTATGGCCAGCGGATTTTTTATTGGCACGCTGTTGACATTTTTCTGGTTGAAAATCATTGAAGTGCACAGTATTCGTGATGTTAAAATCATTGTCCTGGCCAGTATCTACGTTGTCTTTGCGGCTCTGGTGACCAACATCAGTTTATGGGTTTTTCCCTGGCTGGCACTGGCGATAATGGCGAATATTATTTTGTTATTCAAACTGGAGCTGCCCTCATTCCAGGTGTCGCAACTGGGTTTTCGCAGCATGCGGTTGCTCGGGGTTGCCTTGCCGGTGACTCTCGTCATGTTTTTTATCTTTCCACGTTTCACATCGCCATTGTGGGTCGTTAATCTGCCCACAGAAGGCCAGACGGCATTCAAGGAAGAAATGAGTCCTGGAACATTATCCAGTGTCAAACTGGATAACAGTACGGCAATGCAGGTCAGGTTTAACCATAAAAAAGCCCGGCCCAATTTGTACTGGTATGGCCTTGTACTCAGCACTTATGATGGCGTCACATGGAAAGAGCTGCCAAAACAATACGACCGATTTGTAAATGTCCCCCTGGTTTTCTGGCAGGAAAAAGCGGACTATGAAGTGATACTTGAGCCACATTACAAACGCTGGCTGTTCTATCTTCCCAATCCGGTGGTTGCATTACCGGGATTAAAATTTTCGACATCATCGGGGTTGATGACAGTTACTGAAATGCTGGTTAATCAACGCTTCAGTTACGCATTCAGTTCGCAGCCTCCTGTGTATCGTCCGCTTAGCCCATTGCTGTTGCAGCAAAACCTGCAATTGCCGGAGCATGCCAATCCACGTCTCAAGGTTTGGGCAACAGAGCAAAAACAACCTTTTGGCGAAGACACAAAAGCTTTTGTTGATTTTCTGCTGGCCTTTATTCACCAGCAACCCTACTGGTATACATTGCAGCCCAAACCAATTGGAATCGGTGATGATCAGCTGGATCGGTTCTGGTTCGACACCCGGGAAGGTTATTGTGAGTATTACGCGAGTGCCATGGCCTTTATATTGCGTGCGTCCGGCGTTCCCGCCCGGGTGATTCTTGGATATTACCGGGGCGAATGGAATCCACTGGGACAGTTTTTAAATATCAGACAACGTGATGCCCATGCCTGGGTCGAATACTGGCAGCCTGGGAGCGGATGGGTGATGGTTGACCCTTCAGCGGCTATTTCATCTTCAAGAATCGATCGTGATATACAAAATGCGCTGAGCCGGGATGAAGCCTTCTTTTCAGACTGGAGTCAATACCGGTTAACCATTTCCTGGTTTATGCAGTTCAAGCTGGCTTATGCGTCGGTTCGCTTCTTTTGGGAACGATGGATACTGTTTTACAATCAGGATCAGCAACAATCGCTGCTCAAGAGCATTGGGCTGGACAATATGAAGCCTGGCACCCTGTTCCAGATATGGGTTGTCTTTGCTATTCTGTTTTTATTTTCCGGATGGTTTTATATCCAGTATCGACGCAGTAAAACCGACCCGCTGAAAAAGGAGTATGCACAGTTGCAAAAGGCAATGTCCCGCTATCTTGTGCATACCTTGCCTCCGGCAACGTTGGCCCGTCAGTGGCAGGAACTTGCAGAAAATAAACCGGAACTGGAGGGCGTATTGCGGGGTTATTTATCTGAATACGAAAACTTGCGGCTTCGTGATACCGGCTCTGTTGCAAACAAGCTGGCGGTGCAACGTTTGTTTAAACGTCTCAGGAAGCAATTGCAGGCACATCGGCTGATTCAAGGTAGGGACACAGGAGCCACGTCATGAGCATTGCTGTCATTTCACACCCGGATTGTCTGTTGCATGATCCGGGTCCGGGGCATCCCGAGTGTCCGGATCGATTGCGTGTGATTAGCCGCCAGCTGGCTCTTTCCGCACTGGCACCGCTGATTCATGATGAATTGGCTCCGCTTGTTACGCGAGAGCAATTATATCGTGTGCATGATAAAGATTATGTGGATAGCTTGTTTGATCTGGCGCCCGATGAGGAATCGTTCTACCTTGATCCAGACACGGTCATGGGCCCAAAGACCCTTGCTGCGGCCCGTCGTGCAGCGGGGGCTGTAATTCGGGGTGTGGATATGGTGTTATCTGGAGAATATCATGCTGCATTTTGCAATGTTCGCCCGCCAGGGCATCATGCCGAACCTGATCAGGCGATGGGGTTTTGTTTTTTTAATAATATTGCGGTTGGTGTGGCTCATGCGTTGGTCCATCATCAACTTGAACGCGTTGCCATCATTGATTTTGATGTCCATCAGGGAAATGGTACAGAGGCCATGTTTTTAAATAGTAGAAAAGCATTGATTTGCTCTATCTATGAGCAATTTCTTTATCCTGGTCTTGAAATCCCTGCAAACTCCAAAAACATCATCTATATCCCGCTGGATGCCGGTGCAACCGGTCTTGAGTTTCGCGCTGAAATCAGTTTGCACGCGCTGGAAAAACTGAATGCCTATAAACCTGAGATGATCTTTGTTTCAGCAGGATTTGACGGGCATGCCCAGGATAGCATATCCAGTCTGAATTT
>CAZDYY010000105.1:0-6801 GCA_964509745.1 uncultured Legionella sp.
TTATGGCATTAAATGCCTTGCGAATGACAAAAAAGTGGCGAAACACTTCAACCAGACCGGTTACACCATAACGCGCCAGATCACTGAGAAGATGCACGCCGGCATCCTGCATATGTTTGCCGCCAATGCCGGTAAACTCATAGTTCGGGTTGCGTGCTTTCAGTTCCCGCACAAAGTCAGATGCATGTTTGTCACCGGATTCTTCGCCGGCAACAATCACGATACGCTTAACTGGCTGCATGACGTGCAATCAGATTGGTATCAATCAATGCGGTAATCTCGGCAGCCGTTCTGAGTGCTTCACAGCCTTCCTGACCGGTAACCAGTGGCTCGCTGTCCTGTTCAATACACTGGATAAAGGCCTTGATTTCTTCCAGCAGCGCATCGCCTTTTTCAAACACAGATTGATGGCGGGTAATTTCGGGAATACCAGGAAACATTTCACCGGTGCCTTTCTGGAATACGGCAAATTGTTTTTCGTGATAATCTATCGAAATGTAGGTGTTTTTTTGAAAAATACGGGTTTTTCGCTCGGTTTTAAAGCTGATACGACTGGCTGTTACGTTGGCCACACAATGGTTTTCAAACGTAATGCGTGCATTGGCAATATCAATCGAGCTGGATAAAATCGGCGCGCCTTGCGCTTCAATGTGTTTGATGGGGCTGTGCACGATGGTTTGAATAATATCAATGTCGTGAATCATCAAATCAAGGATAACATTAACATCTGCACCGCGCGGGTTATAGGGCGCCAGACGGTGGGATTCAATAAACAGCGGTTTATCAAGGTGTTCTTCAAGGGCCAGGCGTGCAGAATTGAATCGTTCCATGTGGCCAACCTGCAGCTTTAGCTGATGTTTTTCTGCCAGAGCAATCAGTTCTTCGGCTTGGGCGACCGTTTCTGTGATGGGCTTTTCAACCAGTACATGAATACCGTTCATCAAACAGTCACGCGCAATGGCAAAATGCGCTTTGGTCGTGGCAGCAATGCTGACAGCATCCACCTTGCCAAATAAATCACGGTAATCCAGATAAGCAGGCACATCAAGCTCGCGTGATACGGCCTCACAACTGTCAGAATTTAAATCACAAACCCCAACCAGTTCCACATTTTCCAGCATCTTGTATTTCTGCGCATGAAAACGCCCAAGATAGCCCACACCAATGACTGCACATTTAATTTTTTGCATTCTTCACATCTGTTAATAAATTGCCCGCATTATCGCATGTTTCCTGACGTGATATCAATTTATTCCCTGTTTATCAAACTTGATCGCAGACGAAACAATGTATATACTTTTAATATATACATTGTCGCGAGACTTCTCATGAAAATGGCTAAGGTATTTAAAAGTGGTAACTCACAGGCCGTTCGGCTTCCCAAAGAATTTCAATTCCATAGTAAGGAAGTTGAGATTTTCAGACGGGGCGATAATATTATATTGCATGAAAAGCCGGGTAATTTAAAACATGCCTTCGAATTGCTAAGCAGCATGCCTGAAGATTTTTTCGCCGATGGCCGGCAAGACGCACCTCCACAAGAAAGGGATTTTTAATTGACTTTACGTTATCTTTTGGACACCAATATTTGTATCTATATTGCTAAACAAAAGCCCATTACAGTCCTGCAACACTTTGAAAAACTCGAGGCAGGTGCTGTCGCGATGTCCATTGTGACCTATGGAGAATTGTTGTTCGGCGCTGAAAAGAGTCAACACAGTAAAAAATCAATACATATACTAGAGGAATTGGCGACATTAATTCCGCCGTTGCCACTTGCCATCGAAGCAGGGAAACATTATGCAAGGGTTCGCGCGCAACTTGAAAAGCAGGGGATACCCATAGGCAATAATGATCTCTGGATTTCAGCGCATGCACTGGCGCTGGATACGGTGCTGGTGACAAATAACGAAAAGGAATTTTCCAGAGTTCACGGCTTATTAATTGAAAACTGGGTTTGAACCCGTGCTCCATGGTCAAGCCAGCTGAACCCCTCTCCCTCGCGCGCAGCGTGAGGAGAGGGTTAGGGTGAGGGAATTAAATCGTCGCATTAATGCGGTTGTGGCGGCTTGAGTGTGTCTGTGCTTTGTTTAAGCTCTCCAAGGGCACCCAATAATTCGAGTTTCTTTTCAGCAACCTGAATCATCATTTCACCTTTGGTTTTATAGCCACACAATACGGCAGCATGCCCCATTAACCATCTTATCCAGGCGCCGATTTTTCCTCCGGCAACACTGTGCAACTGTTTATCCTGTAAGGATTTATCGTTGTATTTATGAGGGTCATTCTTTAGTGTGTTAATGGCTATTATCGCTTGTTTAAAAGGCTTGGGTCCAAGTTCGGTTGGATGTTGAATGTAAAGTTTAACCACAAGATTTAATACTTTGTCACATTTGGCGTAATAATCCATTTCATCCTTGCTTGGGTTATCTTGTTTGATCCATGGTTGATAATTGGTTTTAAAAAGGCAGTTTAAACGGGCGGTTACTGCGTTTTTAAAGACATCTTCGCCCATGCCTTCCGTGTGGGTATAAAGTTTGTCTGCGGTGAGGTTGGTCTGGGCCAGACAAAGATAGTTGTGTGCATGGTTTTTATCATTCTGTAACTGGTTGCTTGTTTCCTCCGTAATTTGTGAGCTACCATGTGCATCATTATAGTGGAGATTCAGAGCAACTTTGTAATCAAACAAGCATTTGCCATACGAATTGCCGCAGGCCTTTTTTTTCTCTTGAACACTGGCATAAGTAGCAAGTGCTGCCTTGCGTGCTGCAAGAGTTCCCTCTACAATCTTTTCGAAGTTTTCTTTTGTAATCCCCATGATCTCGTCTCCTTTGGTTTCCCCGAATATATCTGTCCCACGTCATCCCGAGCGCAGCGAGGGATCTTCTGTTACTGGTATTATCCTTTTTTGCCAGAGATCCCTCGCTGCGCTCGGGATGACGTATTGCAGTCGGGATGTCGCATACCTCTTTAGTACTAGTATAGAACAAGTTGTTCATCTGGCAAGTCGCTGGCGCATGCCGGTGATTTTAGTGTTATCATATTGCGCAAAATATCCAGGCTGTAAATATGAAAAAAGAAGATTTTAATTTTGAACTCCCTCCGGAGTTAATCGCACAATATCCATTACCCAACCGCAGTGATTCCCGGCTGTTAACCTATTGCCGCGATACCGGTAATATCGAGCATCATGCATTCCGTGAACTGGCTGATTTTTTCGAAGCCGGTGATCTGCTGGTTATGAATGACAGTCAGGTGATTCCCGCGCGCTTGTATGGTCGCAAGGCCAGCGGGGGGCTGGTTGAGTTACTGGTGGAGCGTGTGCTGGATAATGGCGAGTTTCTTGCACATATCAAAGCCAGCAAGGCACTCAAGGCGGGCGGGGTGATATTTCTTGATCGCGACTGGCGTGTGACCGTACTCGGCAGGCAGGATGATTTGTTTCATTGTCAGGCAGAAGGGGATTTGGATGCCATGCTGCACGATATCGGGCATGTGCCATTACCGCCCTATATCACCCGTACGGATGAATCACTGGATTTAAATCGCTATCAAACGGTTTATGCACAACACAAGGGTTCAGTGGCCGCACCCACTGCGGGCTTGCATTTTGATAAAGCGATGCTGGACAGTCTTTTAGCCAAAGGTGTGTCGATTGCTTATTCTACATTGCATGTGGGGGCAGGGACATTTCGACCCGTACGTTGCGAGAATATCCATGAGCATAAAATGCATTCTGAACGCTTTACTGTATCCCAGTCACTTTGCGATGCAGTCAATAAAGCACATGCAGCCGGCAAGCGCGTGATTGCAGTTGGAACAACGGCGCTGCGCAGTCTTGAAAGTGCCGCAATGGATGGTGAATTGAAACCTTGCAGTCGGGATACCGATATTTTTATTACCCCTGGCTATCAGTTTAAAGTGTGTGACGGGTTGATCACCAATTTTCACTTGCCGGAATCAACCTTGCTCATGCTGGTCTCGGCATTTATCGGTCATGCGCAGGCGATGGCTCTCTATAAAGAAGCCATTGCAAACAAATATCGATTCTTCAGTTATGGTGATGCGAGCTTGCTATTATGAAACGACTGTATGTTCCCCTGTTATCAACCGAGGCCGGTCGATGCCTGACCATGGCTAACTGGAAGGAAGCTGGCGTTACGACGCTGTCCTGCAATTTGACCGCTTTGCTGATGAAGCCCGGGTTCGAGTTTTTGCGGCAATGTCCTGATTTGGCCACGTACCTTGGCTGGCAGGGCGATATCATTTTAAATGCCAGAATGCCTGAAGCCGACAAGGATGGGCGATATACCTTGCGATCAGAATATGATGGCAGTAAATATCAGTTTGCTCTCGATGAGATATATGCGCTCATCGCTCATTTGAAACCCGCAATGGTTATGTTACCGAAAGAATTGGCCAAAGCGCCGGAAGGCGTATCGCAAGTTGAACCTGATGAACATTACCTGCTATCTGACAAACCAGCTGGTGATGCCTGTGCGGGTATAGTCTATACGCAACAAGGGATTGTGGATATCAGGGACGACGAACAACGCCTGAATTTCAGTGTCATCGACGAACGATGTGCATGCCCGACATGCGAACAAAAATTAACCCGTGCCTATTTACATCATTTGCTTGCACATACGCCATTGTTATGTCAAAGATTTTTGATTCAACACAATGTATTTTTTGTTAGAACAGAAATTAGCAATCCGCATTTACGCCAGCTTTAAATCCCGATATCATGTGACGCGAATAACCAGGAGATTAAAATGAGTTTATTTAGTAGTAATGCTGTTGCAGCAGCCGGTTCTGCAGGTCCAGCCCAGGCAGACGGTACGTTTTCCATGATTATGATTGCAGCTATTTTTGTGCTGTTTTATTTCATGTTGATTCGACCACAAAACAAACGAGCCAAAGAACATCGCGATTTGGTCAACAAATTGCAAAAAGGTGACGAAGTGATTACTTCAGGCGGTTTGCTGGCGAAAGTGGTGAGCATTGATGAACAATACATCAAGGTTAACATCGCAGAAGGAGTCGAAATCAGTTTGCAACGTAATGCTGTCAGCACCGTGTTGCCAAAAGGTACCCTTAAATCCTTGTAAGCGAGTTATACGGACATGCAAAATAAATACCCACTTTGGAAGAATGTATTATTAATAGTGATTGCAGTGGTTGGTCTCGTTTATGCGTTGCCCAATCTGTTTGGTGAAGACCCGGTTCTGCAAATTTCATCGCAGGCAAAGGTCGAACCACAGGAGCTGGAATCACATGCACAACAATTGCTGAATACTGCAGGCATTAAATACCGCGGTATGTCACTCAGTGATGAAGGATTGCAAATTCGCTTTGCTTCTACTGATATGCAGTTAATGGCGCGAGATGTGATTAAAACCGGTTTGGGGGAACATTATACTGTAGCCCTGAACCTTGCACCATCAACACCCGCCTGGTTGCGTGTGCTGCATGCTGAACCCATGAAACAGGGACTTGACTTGCGCGGCGGGGTGCATTTTCTTCTTGAAGTGGATATCGACAGCGTTATCAATCGTCGCTATGAAGGCATGACGAAGAATATTGCCCAGGATTTGCGTGACGCAAGTGTGCGCTATTCCGGCATTCGCTATATTGCCAAAAAAGGAATTGATGTCCGTTTTCGTACCGGGGAAGCCCGTGATGATGCACTGGCTGCGCTTGAACGAAAGACGCCTGGTGTGGAATTTGTCAAGGAAAAGGATACCACTTCAATTCTTGCCTCCATTTCCCAGACAGAGCTAAACACGATTCGTCAAAATACAATTGAACAAACCATGAGTATTTTACGCAAGCGTGTTAATGAACTGGGTGTGGGTGAAGCTGTGGTTCAACAGCAAGGCGCCACCCGGATTGCTGTGGATTTGCCGGGCATTCAGGATGCAGCACGTGCCAAACAGATTCTTGGTGGTACAGCGACACTGCAATTTCACCTGGTTGATGCTGAAAATGATCCCATGGTTGCCAAACAAACCGGTGTTGTTCCCATCAGCAGCAAGCTCTATATGATGAATGATCGGCCCATCCTCCTGAAACGACAGGTGGTATTGAGCGGTGACTCGATTACCAGTGCGGTTTCAAGCATCGATCAACAATCCGCCACTCCGGATGTACAAATTCAGCTGGGTGGAGGCGGAGAGTCGTTTTTCACCAAAGTCACCCGTGAAAATATCGGCAAACGCATGGCGATTGTTTATGTTGAATCCAAAACGACCATGCAAACGGTCAATGGCAAACAGGAACGCATCACCCAGAGAGAAGAGCGCGTTATCAGCGCACCGGTTATTCAAAGTGCACTGGGTAATAATTTCCAGATCACAGGCTTGACGGATAGCAAGGAAGCCAGTGACCTGGCACTTCTGTTGCGTGCCGGCGCACTGCCTGCCGCGATTTACCCGGTTGAGGAACGTACGGTTGGACCAACGCTGGGTAAGGAAAATATCCAGCGCGGCATGATTTCCCTTGCCGTCGGCATGGGGTTGATTCTGGTGCTGATGCTGGTGTATTACCGGTTATTCGGTCTGGTCGCGAATGTGGCTCTGATATTAAATCTTGTCTTGCTGTGTGCGTTGCTATCGATCATTGGGGCAACCCTGACCTTGCCTGGTATTGCGGGTATCGTACTGACCGTGGGTATGGCGGTCGATGCCAACGTGCTGATTAACGAGCGTATCCGTGAGGAATTACGCCATGGTTTGACACCACAGGCCGCCATTTATGCAGGTTACGATCGCGCCTTTGCCACCATTCTTGATGCCAACA
>CAZDYY010000106.1:0-6736 GCA_964509745.1 uncultured Legionella sp.
CGAGGCCTGGGATGTACCAATGGATGCCGTGGTAACAGAAAGTTCAATATACTGGAGTCACACATGACAAAATACTGGCTTGTCAAATCTGAACCGTCGTGTTTCAGCATTGACGATTTGCGCCACTCGCCAAACCAGACCAGCCCATGGGATGGTGTACGCAATTACCAGGCACGAAATTTCATGCGCAATGACATGCGCATTGGCGATAAACTGTTTTTCTATCACTCCAATTGCAATCCGCCCGGTATTGTCGGCATTGCCGAAGTGGTCAGTGAAGCTTATCCAGACTACACCGCATTTGACCCCGGCAGCGATCACCCTGATGCCTCAAGCACACCCGATAATCCACGCTGGTTTATGGTCGATGTGCAATTCAGGGAAAAATTTGCAACGATTATTCCGCTGGAAACCCTGAAACATTATCCTGAACTGCGTAATATGGCACTGGTGAGGAAAGGCAACCGTTTGTCGGTGATGCCCGTAAGCGCTGACGAATGGAGCTTTATTGCGGGGTTGTCACACCATACCTAACTCAGCGCATCCTCACCCGTCTCCCCGGTACGCACCCGCACAACCTGCTCAAAGGAGTGCACAAATATCTTGCCATCGCCAATTTTCCCGGTGTACGCCGACTTGCAGATGGCATCAATTGCTGTTTCGACCATGTTATCCGGTAATGCCAGTTCGATTTTTAATTTTGGCAAAAAATCCACGACATATTCAGCTCCGCGGTACAGCTCGGTATGGCCCTTCTGCCGACCAAATCCACGAATTTCAGAAATGGTAATACCCGGCACGCCGATTTCCAGCAACGCCTCATGAACATCATCCAGCTTGAATGGCTTGATGATTGCAGTTATCATTTTCATTTTGCTACCCTTTCAATACCTGAGGAATACCACATGTTTCCCCCCAAACAGCTTGAGGATCTTGCCAAAAAATTATTTGCAGCCTTGCCTGTCAGTCTACAAAATATGGAAACTGATATACAACAGCAATTTAAAGAAATTTTGCATGCCACGTTCACGCGGATGGATTTGGTTACCCGGGAAGAGTTTGATGTACAAGTTAAAGTCCTGGCACGAACGCGCGATAAAATTGATGCGCTGGAAAACCAGGTCGAAGTGTTGCTGAAGGAAAATACAGCAAAGTAAGACAAATACCATACGGGCGTATGGTATATACATAATCCAACCTCAAAAAGAGTCCAGTCATGAATCTTGCGATTAGCAAAACGCGCAGTGCCATTGGCATTCATGCGCAAGCTGTATCTGTAGAAGTCCATTTATCCAATGGCTTGCCAGCCTTTACCATTGTTGGCCTGGCAGAAACCGCGGTCAAGGAAAGCAAGGACCGCGTGCGCAGTGCCATCATCAACAGCCAGTTTGAGTTCCCGTGCAGAAGGATCACTGTCAATCTGGCACCAGCCGATGTACCCAAAGTCGGCAGCGGGTTTGATTTACCCATTGCTCTGGGGATTCTTGCCGCCTCAGGTCAAATTCCGTCACAAAAACTGGGATCTCATGAATTCATAGGTGAACTGGCATTAAACGGTAACATTCGCGGTGTATCTGCGATTATCCCGGTAGCCCTTGCAGCACACCGCGAGAATCAATTGTTAATCATTGCCAGTGCCAATGCTGAAGAGGCATCCATAGCAGGACATGAAGGCATTTTTGCTGCCGACAGTTTACGTGAGGTCTGCAACTATCTATGTCAGGATACCCCCTTGCAAACACTCCCTGAACGTCCGGTAGTCGGACGAACCGATCACACCATGGACTGGTCGGACATCAAAGGCCAGCATCATGCCAAATATGCCATGCAAATTGCCGCTTGCGGCGGGCATAGTATTTTACTGAATGGACCGCCAGGCAGTGGCAAAACCATGCTGGCCAGGCGTTTCAGCACATTGCTGCCGGAATTGTCTGAAATGCAGGCGCTGGAATGTGCGGCCATCAACTCCATCCGGGGTCGATCACCCAACTTTGCCAACTGGCGCCAGCCACCCTTTCGATCCCCGCATCACACAGCCTCCACAGTTGCTCTGGTTGGCGGAGGCAATCCGCCAAAGCCGGGTGAGATTTCCCTGTCACACCATGGTATTTTATTTCTTGATGAATTACCTGAATTTAATCGCAATGTACTGGAAACACTGCGCGAACCCCTGGAGTCTGGCTACATCTGCATCTCAAGGGCCGCCATCCAGACAGAATCCCCTGTGGTCAATGGGGAAACCCGAATGCAAATTGCCTGTGTTCGCCGGAACGCATCAATCGTTATATTGCAAAACTCTCCGCACCCTTGCTGGATCGCATTGACATGCAAATTACCGTGCAGGCACTCACCAAAGAAGAGCTGCTGCAACCCAATCTGGCTGAAAAAGGTGAAAGCATGCGCATCAGGCAAATGGTGGAAGAAACCAGGCTGCGACAGATTGATCGTCAGGGGTGTATCAATGCCAATCTCAGTGCCAAGGACTGTGAACGGGTTTGTGTTTTGGGTGGAGCCGAGCAGGAGTTTGCCGGCAAGGTATTACAAAAACTCAAATTATCAGCACGTGCATATCATCGCTTGTTAAAAGTGGCACGATCGATTGCAGATATGCGCCAGTCCGAAACGGTGGAACTACAGGACTTGCAGAAAGCCCTGTCATTCAAGCAAACGTTGCAGATGCCAAAATGAGGATTACAACACCAGCGCTTCCAGAATCGCCATGCGCATAAACACACCATTGCTCACCTGGCGCAAAATAAACGATTGCGCCCCGTCAGCGACATCGCTATCTATTTCAACCCCGCGATTAATCGGCCCCGGATGCATGACCATGGCATCCGGTTTTGCCCATCCCAGGCTTTCGCGCGTGATGGCATAATCGCGGTGGTAACTGGCCAGATCGATGTGCTCACCGGCGTTCAGGCGTTCTTGCTGCACACGCAGGCAAATCACAACATCCGCACCGGCAATGCCATCCTGCAATGATGCAGTCACACGTCCGTAATGCACGACTTGCGGTTGCCAGACCGCAGGCGCAACCAGTTTTAGTTCCCCCACCCCCATGGCAGCAAAAATACATTGCAATGAATTGGCAACACGTGAATGCCTGAGATTGCCAACAATCGCAATTTTTAATGATGGCAAATCCGGCTTGTGTCCGACAATTGTCATCAAATCCAGTAACGCCTGACTGGGGTGGGCATGCTGGCCATCTCCCGCATTGACAATATGCACATCATCAGGACAATGAGACGCCAGCGCTTGCGGCAATCCGTTTTTCGCATGCCGAACCACAAACAACTTAATGCCCATGGCCGCCAGATTGTTAATCGTATCCTCAATCACCTCACCCTTGCTTTCTGACGAACGATTCAGATCAAGATTCACCACCGGCATACCCAGCGCATTGGCCGCCAGCTCAAAACTGACACGGGTACGTGTGCTGTTTTCATAGAAAAGATTCGCCACCGTACAGTGCGAATAACGGGGGTAGTCAGGGTGATGCTTGAAGTGCAGGGCTCTTTGCAAGAGTAGCGTGATATCATGTTTGGACATGGAATGGATATCCAGCAAATGTTTCATCAAACGCCCCGCAACCATTGTTCAAGAATAACGCAAGCAGCTATGCTGTCTACTTCCGATTGTTTCAGTTTACGATAACCACCTTCTGCAAACAATTGTTGACAAACGCTCATCAACAAGATGGACAGGCAGGGAAAAACGCTTGCGCAACTGGCGAGCAAAACCACGCGCCGCAGGGGTTGTGTATTGTTCACTGCCATCAATGCATGTTGGCAATCCAACAATCAGTTCACTGGGTCGCCATTGATCAACCAGTTTTTTAACGATATCCCAGTTGGGTACGCCAAGCTTTGCATCCAGTGTGGGCAATGGCGAAGCACTGCAGGTCAGTTGCTGCCCTACTGCTACACCAATCCGCTTGAAACCAAAATCAAATCCCAGATAAATCCCCTCAGGCATGACCGGCATCCAGCGTTAACTCATTCATATGCACCCCTATACTCAAGCCGGCAGTTTCCCAGCGGCGTTCGAAAGGCACATCATACAACAGACCAAGATCAAACGGGCACACCAGCCACGAATTTTGTTTGACGATTTCATCTTCCAGTTGATTTTCAACCCAGGCAACATAGCCCAGCGCCACCAGCACGTCTTTCGGGCCTTTATCGACAGCAATGGCACGGATAATATCATTGGATGTTGTAATGGTTACATCATCGGGTAGCAGGGCAAGGCTTGAATGCCAGTGTCCAAACGGACGATGAATCACAAATCCGCGCTCAGGCTGCATTGGCCCGCCAAACAACAAAGGCAGTTTGTTTTTCTCATCATGTGTTGGCACGATATGCAACTGATCAAACACCAGCCCAAGTGATTGCTGCATCGGACGATTAATGATTAACCCGACAGTACCCTGAACATGATGCTCACAGATATAAATCACAGAATGCGCAAAATCCGGATTCTGGACTGAGGGCATTGCAATCAGAAACTGATTTGCCAGTGACATTTGGGAAGCCATAATGAAACCCTCCTGGAGCATTCTCTATTTTGAGTATAGACCATGAATCTGGATTTAACCTGTTGCAGACATCAGCGCGTCGGATAAAATACCAGACAGGCGTCATCGCTTCGCTCTGGAGGACGGAGAACGAAATTATTTTATACGGTTTTCTGTGGAATATGAGATAATGCCCCCCGGAAGCAGCCATTTTTGTTTCAGATAACACAACATCGTTACTGCTCATAAGTCATCAACATAATAATTATCAGGATATAACCATGTATCGTTTCTTATTGTTCATCTGCTTGTTTTCAAGTTCGTCTGTTTTTTCTGCACCGATAATATGCCCTGAAAATCGATGCGTTGCAGTGGTCGATGCCGGAAAATCCGGTTCAAAGCTGCATGTTTACAGCTTTGACCTGGACGAATCCAATGCCCCCGTTGCCATAAAAAACATATATTCCAAAAAAATAGAACCAGGACTCGCGTCCATTCAGTTAAACCAGAAATCGGTTAACCAGTACTTGTCCCTGCTGTTTTCTGATCTGCCGAACGTTTCTGTTCCGGTCTATTTTTATGCAACATCTGGACTGCGCATGCTGGATTTTTCAAGACAGCAAGCTTATTACGACAAATTATCCCAATGGTTTTCCATGCAAACCCGATGGCAACTCGTTGCTGCCAAAACCCTCAAAAGCCGGGACGAAGCATTGTATGGCTGGCTGGCTGTGAATTATGAACTGGGAACATTAACCTCCCCTTCCGAGCCGCTGGCAGGCATGATCGATAGCGGCAGCGGATCAGTACAAGTCGCGTTTCCTTTAAATCATGTGCAAGCCATTAACCCGAATGATTATATTGACTTTGATGTTTACAAGCGTCATGTCTCGCTATTCACACACGGATTTCTGGGACTTGGACAAGATGAAATCAGAAATCAATATCTGGACAGCGGTGCCTGTTTCCCCAGACATTATCCCTTGCCAAATGGTTTATCAGCAAACGGAGATTTGCAATCATGTTCCAGACTGATAAATCCATTAATCAATGAAATTCATCAGGTAGACAGCACCGTCCATCCTGTGCTGGAAAACAACCCGGGACAAAACTGGTACATCATCGGGGGCGTCAGTGCCATGGTGCAAGAAAGACCCTTTACCTTTGAACAGAACACATTTACCAGCCAGGAACTGGCTGAAAAAGCCGACCATCAGGTATGCCAGCAAGACTGGGCCGTGCTGGGCACTCTGTATCCCAAAAACAAATACCTGTTTGCAAACTGTTTAACTGCCTCCTATTTTTACTCACTGCTGACAAACGGCCTTGGTATCGACCCGGCTCAACCAGTCCACTATGTCTCCGACAAAACCAGTACCAACGACTGGACACTGGGTGCTGTTTTATACCAGAAAGGAGCCGTGACTCTCAAATAAGGGCACAATGCATTGTAAATATCAGGAAAAGTATTAAAGTAGTAGAATAAACCTGTGTGCATGACAACATTCATGTTTGCCATGCACAGGGAAATACAACAAGGAGCTGTTGTGATTCTAACCCCTGAAGAAAGAAGAGCGTATTTAATCCGCTCCATGTATTTTGATCAATTTCTGTTCATTATCTTCTGCCTGTTGCTGGTGATTGGCATACTGGTTCTGTATTTTTGGGACAGAAACCAGAAAAAACATACCATCTTGCGCAACTACCCCTTATTTGGCCACTTCCGTTATATTTTTGAATACATCGGTGAATTTCTTCGCCAATATATGTTCACCAACGATCGTGAAGAACTGCCGTTTAACCGGGCAGAACGCAGCTGGGTATACCGGGCGGCGAAAAACGTTGATACCACGATTGGCTTTGGATCAACCCGCCCCCTGCACGATCCAGGCACCGTATACTTCGTCAGTGCACCGTTCCCGCCGCTTGGCACCAGCGAGGCACACGCAAGACCGGTAACCATTGGCCCGTACTGCACCAAACCCTACACATCCGCCCAAATTTTCAATATCTCGGCCATGAGTTACGGCTCCATATCAAAGCCGGCTATCCAGGCACTGGGACGTGGCGCCAAAAAAGCCGGCTGCTGGCTTAATACCGGTGAAGGTGGTGTAGCGCCCTACCATCTGGAATCCGGGTGTGATGTGATTGCACAAATTGGCACAGCCAAATATGGTGTACGCGATGCTGAGGGCCATTTGTCAGATGAACGCT
>CAZDYY010000107.1:0-6717 GCA_964509745.1 uncultured Legionella sp.
TGACAGCATGAAAAAAGGCGGCGAGAGCAAACACATGCGTGATGGCAAAACCGAGCGTCCCGAGGACACAGGCCGCCATGGCAGACAGAATCACACTGCGCGTGGAACAGCGGTCAAGAATCACACCGGCGGGCAATAAAAAAAGAACATTCGCCCACACATACGTGCTCGACATCCAGCTCAGTTGAGCGGCATCAATGGCAAACTCATTACGCAAAGGCTGATTAATCACATCAAACAGATTCAGCTGAAAAAATTCGTACATGAAAAACAAGCCGGCCGAAAGGCAAACCAGCCACGGCATCCATCTGGAACAAAACGACCCGCTTCTGCAATCAACAGCTAAAGAATCAGACAAAACAACTCCCTGGCAATGAAAGGTTGAAAATCTGGTGCGAAGTATACCCCAATTCATGCGGGATTGGTATCTTTATTGAACACAGATCATGGAATCACAGGCTATCCCGTCAGCGGCTCTGCAGTCTTCGTCGTGCAGCATATGAGGTATCAGCATGCAAGTCATCCTCAATCATCAACCGATCCCGGTTTTCAAGCCCCGGAGGATGTTGCATGCCAATCATACGTTCTGCCCGCTGGACAGCCTGTTCTGTAAGCACGAGCACATTATTGGTGGTTTTGCTGAATATATTCAGTAAACGGTACCCCAGATTGACTGGAGCGCCGGCATGCACCTGGTTAGCCCATTGGCGAACCTCGGGGTCCATGTGATACGCAGCGTATCCCAACAGGCTTGGCGAGGGTTTTTCCCCGGTGCAGGGGACACACTTGCAAACAACCACCAGAAGCGACAGCATGAAATAGTATGGATTCCTTGACGAATATGACAACAGCATCCCAAGCCCGAGCACACCGGATATCATCCCGTTGACGGCGTTTTTATGTGCCGGATCAGATCGCTCCAAATCATACATCAGAGCAGCTTCGCCGTGCCTGACAAGAGGCAAACAACTATCACGCAATTTGCTTTTTTTATCATAAATGTTTTCAAGAATTCGTTTGGCATCAGCATAAAATTTTTTTTCAGCTTCCAGGGATGGATGAGAATTGACGCCTGAATTAAACAGGAAATTAACCACTGGATATCGACTCTCATTTTTTGTCAAGGATGAAAATCCGGGACTTAATTCTTTTTCCGCATAATACAGAACTGCGAACAAGATTTTGATGATATCAGGATTAATCTTGTCACGTTGAGTATCTAAAAATTGTCTGGCACGTATGAGAGTCTCATTCATGTCTGCTGATCTCATCTTTGAATCAATTGACAACTGCATATAAATTCCTCGTGGATTCTCGCCATCCTGACGTATAAATGAAAATAGGTAACTACTCACACCGTACGTCATCCCGAGCGTAGCGAGGGATCTCCAGATGGTGGCACAGTTCCACACCCCGGAGATCCCTCGCTACGCTCGGGATAACGTGTGAGCAGTTACGAAAATAGTATAATCACATGTCGCCAGACTTCAAGGAAAGTGACAGACTATGCGCCATGAAGGATAAATATGATACCAACCACAATATCCTTTGCCGGGACCTGCAGGGAATAACCTGCGCAGTTGAAATTTTTAATCATACAAAACTACCGACCGGGTTGATAGAAACCAGCAGTTTAATTTTTCCAAGTATACTTCCAAGCGTTGATTTTTTCTCTTCCAAATCATAATCCGCTTGTAATCCCAGCCAAAAACCCTCGGACGTGCCCAATGCCCGCGATAATCTTAAATCTGTATCAGCTGTAATCGAACGTTTGCCATGAACAATCTCGTTAATACGTCGAGGAGGAACACTGATATCATTGGCCAGTTTGTTTTGACTAATCTGCATGGGCAATAAAAATTCCTCCAGCAATATTTCACCGGGATGGATATTTTTTAATTTCATCATGATTCACTCCTAATGGTAATCAACCATTTCAACATCTGTCACAATACCGTCCTGCCAAAGAAAACAAATACGCCATTGATCATTAACTTTGATACTATGCTGACCCAAACGATTACCCACCAGTTTTTCCAGATGATTTCCCGGTGGTATTCTTAAATCTTCTATCGCTTTGGCATTATTTAACATTCTTAACTTTGTTCTGCATCTTTGTTGTATATTTTGCGGAAACTTTCCTGACATCGTTCCATCAAAAATTTTTTTTGTTTCTTTACATCGAAAATTTTTAATCACAATATACACATTCTTGTTACTTTACTTTAGTATAACGCGACACGTTATATAACGCAATACGTTAATTGACATTGTTAATCAGGCATGAAGGGCGCCTTTCTAACACTACCCCCACCACAGACTTCAAGGAAAGTGACAGACTATGCGCCATGGAGGATAATTATAATACCAGACTGGTATCTTTGTTTCATACAGCTCAACCACACTTACAACCTGATCAAAACAACAATAAATTGCACATACCCCGCCAATTGACGACAAAAAGACGATTAATTATCATTCCGCGACGGTTGATATGGAAATCAGGACAGCAACATGACACAAATTTTTACCGGACAAGGCCTGGGATTAAACGGATCATCCATCAACAAACTGGGTAACTATGGGCCGAAGGGTACAGCCAGCCTTGGTCAGGGTGGCTGCTCGGTGTATGTCAATGCCGCAACCGGTAATCTGTTTCTAAAACAATCAGACGGATTTTTGGCTGATTCCGATGTCGGACTTGATCTGTTCCAAGGCTACAATTCATGTCAGCCCGATACGTGGCGCTTCAATACAGAGACACAACTTGCCTTTGCCGGCAAGCCAAACAGGCCAGATTCCACCGTCAAACGGACGGATGAAGACGGCCATGAAAGTCTCTTTATCTATGATGCCAGTCAACAAACTTACGTGGCCGAAGACGGCTCCGGCGCCAGACTGACCTTTGACGGCAATACATGGCAATACCGTGAAAGCGACAGCCAGGCCACCAGTCTTTATGATATCCACGGACAATTAAACTGTATCCGTGATCGCGATGGGCATGCCCTGCACTTCAGTTATCACAATGGCCATCTGAGCACCATCACCAATCAGAACAACCGGCAAACCATCACCTGGTCGTTTGGCAATGGCGTGTTAACCGATGTCACCTTTCAAAGCCAGGGTGAAACGGTGCATCACCTGCACTACGACTATGATGCCAGACAACGCCTGAATCGCATCAGCCGTGATTCGGGTAATGGAAAAGCAAGCTGGACAGCCTTTGATTACAGCGGCGACTCAAACCTTGTCAGCGACATTCGCCAGTCTGATGGCACAGCCCTGCACATCGATTACGATGCGAAACATCGCATCAAACGGCTGGTTGATGGTGAACACCGGGCGACAACCTGGGAATACCAGTCTGGCCAAACCACGGTGACCAATGGGTTGAAAGAACAATGGACCTATCACTATGACGAAACCGCTCGCCTGACCGGCATTGATGGCCCGGAAAATTACCACATTCATTATCACTATACCGGCAAATACCTTGACTCGATCCTCCAGGGCAGACAGCGCTGGCAATTTGAATACAATGACAACGGTGATTGCATTCGCATGGAGTCGCCCACAGGTGACCTCACCCTGCGCAGCTTTGACAATGATCATCGACTGCTCAGTGAAACACACTTTCAGATTTTCGACGGCGAACACCATCCAGCCCAACCACTCACCACACATTTTATTTATGACAGCACCGGTCATTTACGGTTTGAAACCAGCACGGATGGCATCGTCACTGAACACCGTTATGATGCCAATGGCTGGCGTATCAGCAGCCGGTGCTATCTTGAAACACGCAAGACCGATCAGGCCTTCAGCCTTGCAACAATGGAAGGCTGGAGTTTACTGCAGGATCAACAAGCCATCAGCCTCACTGAATACCGGTACGACTGGCGTGGCAATGTGTGTGAAGAAATTCGTTATACACACGGCGATGGCACAATAAACAGTGATGCGATCCATACATACAGCCGCTATGATGCCTCCGGCAATTTGCTGGAAAAATCCAGCAGCGCGGGTACCACACATTATATGTATGATGATTTGGGGCGCCTGACAAAAACCATCGACAGCCAGAACCATATCCAGACCATCGAATATGACGACAGCCACCAGCGCATCATAAAAACCGATCCTTGCGGCTTGCAAACCCTGTCTGTATATGACAAAAGTGGCTTGTTACTCAGCACACAGCAATTCGACACGTCTCACGACTATGGCACCAGGACATGCCGATACGATGACGCTGGTCGCCTGATTGCTGAAACGGATGTGAATGGCAAAACCAGCCATATGTATTATGATGCCCGGGAGCGACTGAAAGCCACCGTCTCTTCCAGCGGACAAGTCACAGAATACACTTATGATGACGAAAACCGTTGTATTCAAACCCGTGTCTGTCAAACCCGCATCAACCCGGACAACAGCACAACATTTAACCCACCCCCTCCCGCCAGCGAGGATCGCATCAGCCGGATCATTTACAATCAATACAATCAAATCGGCTGGAAAATTGACGCGGACGGGGCGGTGATTGCCTTTGACTATGATCCACAGGGCAACATGATCCGCACAACAGCCTACGCAAACCGTCTGGATAACGATCAGCCAGATGTCAACAACATCATCCCGGATCAACAGGATCAGATCATCACCTTTCATTATGACGCCCGGGGGCGGCTTGAAACTGAAATCAATGGCGAAGGTGGAGTCACTGAATACCGCTATGATGCACAGGGTCATCTCACCGAACACATCCATCAAGGGCTGCGAACTCTCAGCCACTACAATACAGCCGGATTGAAAACGGCTGATATCGACCCCGACGGACGCACCACGGAATACACTTATGATGACCGGGGCCTGCTGGTGGATATCAACGCAAACGGCATTCACACCCGTTATACCTACAACGACCTGGACCAGCTGGTTGAGGAAAACAAAAATGACGGCTTGATCACGACCCGGGTATACAACGAACAAGGACTTGTGATCAGCGAAACCCGCACTGACAGTCAAACCCGTACTACCCACAACCAGCAACATGCATATGATTCACTGGGGCGCGTGATACAAAATACTGATGACCTGGGCAGCACCCGTTTTACCTATGATCTCGAAGGCCATGTCACCAGCCAGACCAACGCACGCAATCAAACCACACAATTTATTTACAATGATGACGGTTTGTTGACCCATACCATCAGTCCTGACGGTGCCGTCACAGAAAATCGCTACAATACGTTTCAGCAAATCGAAACCGCCATAACCTATGCTGCGTATTTACCAAAAGACAGCCCGGTAACCCTGGAGGCGATCCGCCTTCTCGCCAATCCGGCTCAGGATGAAGTCACACATTACACCTACAACGCCACCGGCTTGTTGACAACAAAAACCCGCGGCAATCAACAAACACAAACCTCCACCTGGGACGCCTTTGGACGCTGCCTGAGCAGCACCATCGACCCGGATGGCCTGAATATCACCACCACGTTTACCTACGATCGCAACAATCAGGTCACCAGCCAGACCGATGCCTGTCACAACACAACCCATTTTGTGTACGACGCCAACGATCGCCTGCACTATTGCATTGATGCCCGTGGCGTCGTCACTGAACACCAGTACGATACGCGTGGCAATGAAATCCGGATAACGACCTATGCCCATCGCATTCCTCCCGATATCGCTTTCGATGCGGCCTTGATTGAACAAGACCCTCAAACCGATCATCACCAGTTTTTCCGCTTTGATGAGCACAATCGCCTTGAATACACTTATGATGGCATGGGTTACGCAACACACTATACCTACGATACCAACCAGCATCTGCTATCCAGAACGCAATTTTCCACCCCCTGCCCGCTGGATGATTTAATCTCCGGTCTGACACCGGTTCCGGAAAACACCCCGGAATCACGTACCACCTGGTTTCTGCACGACAGTTTTAATCAGGAGCGTTTCCGCATTGATCCAAACGGATATGTTACAGAATCGCAATATGATGCAGCGGGGCTGCTGATTCAGCAAACCCGTTTTGCAATGC
This sequence comes from uncultured Legionella sp., assembly GCA_964509745.1. Classification (GTDB taxonomy): domain Bacteria; phylum Pseudomonadota; class Gammaproteobacteria; order Legionellales; family Legionellaceae; genus DDPF01. The sequence continues at coordinate 6,056 of CAZDYY010000107.1, forward strand.
CTGTTTTCACAGCACAAGGCATTGAACCGATCATCAGTCAGCTGAAAAAAAAACCGGAACAGGATGAAACCACCCGCTTTGCCTACGATCAGGCTGGTCGCCTGACATATAAAGCCACAGCAACCGGTGTGATCACATCCCTTGCATACGATGCTGCCGGCAATCAAATCTCCAGCACCCGGTATGCAACCCGGTTAACCGCACAACAACTGAACCAACCTGACTGGACAAACCTGATTCAGGAATCCCCTGCTGATCGCACCACGCGTTCCATCTTTGATGCTGCAAATCGTGAAACATTTCGCATCAGCCCCACAGGCCGCACGGTCGAGCGCCGGTATGACAATGCAGGTAATGTGATCGCTGAAATAACCCATGGCGATACAACGCGGTTTGACTATGACCATGCCGGACGACTGACAACCCGGACAGACGCAGCACAACACACCACTCGGTATACCTACGATCAAAACAACAACGTCAAAACCAGAACAGATGCAACGCTTGCCGAATGGGAATACCTCTACAACGCTGCCAATCAACTCATCGAAACCCGTTCTCCGGTCACCACCTTCAGCACATACAGCCATGGCGAATGGATCACTGAAACCCGTCGAATTATCACCAGAAACGAGTATGACAGTTTTGGCAATGTAATCTGT
>CAZDYY010000108.1:0-6701 GCA_964509745.1 uncultured Legionella sp.
ATGCATATGATCATGACATCAATGCCATGCCCGCATTTTGCGCTGGCGAAGATGCCACGCCGGAAGTTATTCCCACCCTTGGCAAAACACAGGGATTTTTTGCCAGGGCGACAGCGTGTCTTGAAGAAAATCGCGAGGCGGAAATCATACGGCCGTAGCGATTTAATCAGGTTTGCCTAACACCATGGGTTTAATAGAGAAACCTGCGTCGGTGCAAAATCAGATATATTTCTTGTGACTACCGTCAGCCCATGCACCAATGCTGTTGCTGCAATAATGGCATCGCGATCCGAACAGGGGTCGGGAACATGAAATTTAGCACAACATTGTACTACAGCAAGATCAACCGCAAGCAATCTATCGGTAAATGCAGGTAATACATGTCCATTCATCCATGAACGAAGTATTGCGCCTTGTGGTGGATCGCGGCGTTCAAGTTGTAGAATCCCGATCTCAAGTTCCAATATGGTGATGGTTGACAAAAAAAGATTGGACGCAGAAACGTCATTGGCCCATGCAATAACACCAGCATTTGCTTTACCTGATTTTGCCTTTCTTAATTCAGAAATAACATTGGTATCCAGTAAATACATTATGATAAATCCGCTGGCTTATATAATTTCCCGGTTAATCGAGAAGGCTCAAAATCAATGTCTGTGTCGCCTGGCATTGCCAGTAAATCGACAATGCTTTGATTTTGTTCAGTGAGTTCCTGATACGTTTCAATGGTTATCAATACATGGGAAAAATGTCCCCGATCAGTAATAAACACCGGCCCATTTGCGGCGGCGCGTTTTGCGCGGCTCACGTCCTGGTTGAACTCCCGGCTGGTCATTGTGGTAATACCCATAAGCACCTCGCATTTTTCTATATGTAGATATGTCACTACATATATAGCAGTATAGCAAATTTCACTGCCTTGTACACAGAACCACCTGCCCCAAATACATATGTTGACGATAATTTAATTTTTTTGATTATTATTAAATCATATCCTAAAATAAACATACGTATATTTACCGGCTAAATTCAAACATGACGTTAAATGAGATAAAACAACGCGTTCGCACACTCAACGCACAGTACTCCACCCGGCATGCCAGCTCGCTGGAAGAGAAAGTGGTGGTTTGCTTTTTCCAACAGTTTTTTCGCAAGCTGGATGAGCTTTTTAACGCCAGTATTGATACGGGAAATGCCGCGCTGGTTCAACAGCTTGAACAGTTTTTATCTCAGCATGCCGTGATGCCTTCCTTTCTGACCACCTACCCAAACAGCGACGAAACCAGATTGATCATGGCACTGGCCAAACTCGTGGAAACTGACAAAAACCGGAAAGGTTGTGGTGTCATCATTCAGGCAGATTTTCTGAATGATGTTGCTGAATTTGATATGCAGGGTTTTAATTCAGTGTGTTTGCGTGTGAAAGGGGATGATGCCCAGGTATGCTGGTTTGCATTGCAGGCCATACCTAAGAAAGCATCTGACATTGAGATGGGTGAGTTTAATTCAGGATACGCCCGGATTCACCATGGCAACATCAATGCCTTTTATTATGTCAACAAACAGAAAAACATGCTGGTTCGGCTTGCCGCGAATTTATCGCCTGAAGAAATGGCGTCTGAATCACCACCAACGCAGACAGAAAAACTGGCAGCGCTTGATTTGGAACTGCAAGCGGCCGACATTCTTCCGTTTCAACCACTGCCCGAAGCGTTCTGGACTCGTCTGCGAAAGTTTCGCAATCATCCGCGAATTCCTGATGGGTTGTTTTATGTAAACAAGCAACGCAACAGCTGCATTCAGCTCAATGTAACAACAGAACATCTTGCAGCATTCGATCGCAACACGTCTGCAACAACAGTGTTTCCCTTGAATGATATTCCTGATTATTGCGGCAATCTGGCTGAAAATATCATTCCCTATAGTTCAGTTAAATTAATGATGCCAGGTGTGGCTCATATTTCCTATGCTGAAAATTATCCTGATTTGGGCTCGGATGAGTCGATCGTTACACGCCATGTGCTGGGAAAGGAAGGCTTGTATTTGATGCCTGTTAAATTATTGGGCGAGATCAATTTATCTGCTGAAAATGTTCGATTGCTTAATCCCTATTATGACCCGGATATTCATCCGGAAGAGGCAAACTTTTTTAATGATCTGGGTAGTCCTGAATGCAAGAGACTAATCGGCCATTCGCAATTAACGCAAGCAGTATTTGACACAAAAAGCGAATATGAACGCGTGAGTCAGGATGAGCGTACCTTGTTAGGCCAGCTCACCAAACTGTGTCGGGAACTGAAAGAAAATTCGGCGTATGGCGCAGGAACAGAAACCAATGCCGCTGCGGGAGCCTATCCTGCCATCATTGAGTTTATGACGTTTTATAATGATCTTCCATATAAGGAAAAAGACCGGATTCCTGATGCACTGCATAAACAAATTAAATTTTTCCTCGCCCTTACCTCGGATAAAACACAAAACATTAATGCGACAGCCAATGTCATGACCTGTATTGCGATTCGTCGCGGGTGTCTGATTAGGGATATGACCGGGCACGAAGCACTGCTTAAAGAGATTACTTATACCGGTGCAGACAGGGATGCAAAAATTAATGAATTGATGGAAAATTTTGAAGCGGCAAAAGTCCGGTTGTTAACCTCGCTGGATAATAATACGTATCCTGAAGGGCATGATAAATTTTGCGTATCGACCACGTTGCTGAATGCACTGGGTATTCAAGAGATCCTGAATATACAGCCCCGCACGCTTTCCCTGGCTGATTTCAAGCAGGCAATGGAGTCTGTATCGGCGGAAAATGTTCCTGTATTTTTTACAGTGATGCAAGACAAATGGGACCCTATGGTCAGAACGCTCGATGATCTGTGCTGGATCCTGCAGAACAGTTCGCCAGCTCAACGGGCGGTTTGTTTTGAATCAATCCGTCATCGACTGCCTGAACTGTGTCATTCAATTGCTGGTTTTAACCAGATTCGTCTGTACCTGACACCTGAACAACAGGCCGTTACGTTTGAGGCAATCAAAGATGTGTTGATTCCGACAATTCATACGGCAAAAGATTATCGCGATCTGAAAGCACTGCTTTCACCTGAGCTGCAAGCCCTGGTGCTTGACGGGTTGCGACAACACGTGCCGCATGTCTGGATGGAGATTCAACATGAAGGCTTGATACAAGAGATTAAAACGGCAGTACTGAATGAGGTGATTGCAGAGATCAAGCGAGTATGGCTGGATTATAAAGCAGCGCGTGTCAGGGCGATGATTGGACAACAAGGGCACAACATCCTGAACCGCCCGCAGCCGGCTGTGCCAACTGCATATGGACAAGGGCACAACATCCTGAACCGCCCGCAGCCGGCCGTGCCAAATGCATTTGGACGAGGGCACAACATCCTGAACCGCCCGCAGCCGGCTATGCCACCTGTATTTGGACAAGGGCTCAATACCTATAATTTTCATAATTATGATGCGCATATGGAGGCCTGGCAACTGGATTTTGAACATGGTACCAGACAACGTCTGGAAACCGCGTTCAGTCATCAGATGGATGCGTTTTCTCCGGGTCTCATTATGCTGGCCTTGTTCGAGCGGCATGCATGGTTACGCCATGATCCGGCAAGTCCCGTGGTTCGATCCTTTGTCAGGGATACGCTCAGAACATCATTGCTCACACAGTTGACTCCGGGAAGGAGGGCATGGGCAGATGTCCCTGAGTCAATGCTGGATAGCGGGCAATTGAGCTGGAATCCTCTGGTTACTTCGGAATTGACAAAACAAATTGAGGGGCACCCTCTGTCTTCCGTAAAAGCATTTTATGCTGATGCAGATTTGCCGCACTATCCGAATCTGGACACCAATCTGGCTGCAGAAACCCCTGCACATCACACCACATTAAACTGGCGTTTAAACCGGGTTGATGTATTTCGCTGGCTGGCATGCCACTATCCGGCCGCGATGCAACCAGCAACCGTGGATGGGGTAGTTTGCATCAAAATGGCTCCCAAACACATGGATGAGTTACGGCATTTAACGGTACCACAAATCAATTATTTCCAGACCTTGCTGGTGAATATCGCAACGGAAGAAGAGCCATTATGGATTGCATTGCAACAGCGCAACGCACAATGGACGGCATACCTCCCGCAGCATCCCCTGTGCCAGACAGGCCTGGAAACAATACAGGGAGTCATTCCTTCCCTGCGAGTGGAAAGCGTGGCATATGCGGACAATGTTCGGCTAAATGATCTGAACAATCTGTCACCTGAAGTGTTGTGGCATAGTGTGCTATTTGGCCGGGTTGTGCCTTCCCTCCAGCAAACTGCCGTGTCTTTAATTGACTATCGGGCAACAACACCGGCGCCACTGTTGCTGCAATACGTGTTGTCAAACTGTCTGCGCACTCAATCACGCAATGCCTTGCGTGCCCTGACTTCTGCTTTTGAATTGCGCAAGCCACTGACCAATCACACTCCGGGGCAGTTGTTAACTGGCACCATCCCGCAGGAATACTTGCTGAACCATCCTGCCAGCCACATGATCAATGAAAACTGTGTCAAGATCAATGAAAACGGTATAAAGCCGGCAAATATCAGCTTGTTTGATCAGCGACTGTTTGTATTTGAAAATGATTTGGCAACGCTACACCTGGCTTCGGAACAGCTGGATTATGCCCAAATACCTCATGCATTTAATGTCATCTATCGCCATGCCGTATCACGCCTGAAGTTTTCATTCAGGAAATATCCTTTTGCAGAGATAGCAGATACCACCCATTTGCAGGCTCTTTTTGATTACGATATTCATTTGCAATCGATAAAAATCCTTGAAATTACCGGGGGTGTTGCTGCGTTTTTATGCCATGCCAGTGCATGTGCGGCTCGAAACCGCTTCTTCATGAGCATGAATCCGCAAGTGCTTGAGTCGGCGAGGGAACAGGTGCGGCAGCGTCATGCATTATGGACTCATGCCGGGCAGAACATGGTGACGTTTTTTCGAGAAAACGGACCACATCTTGATTTGGAATTTATACAGGAGATTAACCGGTTTTCTCCGGAGTGGATCAACAGCCAGTGCGATCACGGGATGCGGGGAGATTTATCCCCGGCTGCATGGTCATTTCTGCAAATTGCGCAAATGGATGTGGCTGGACTGGATTCCCTGTTTGACCACTTGCAAGTAAATTATGCCGATACATGGAATGCGGTTTATCAGGAATCTGCTCCTGAACTAACTGTCCTGTTCGATTTGAATGGCAATGTATTGAGCAATCAACCCCAGTCGTATATTCAGCATTTGACTGATCGGATTCGGCGTTTTGATTTCAGGAAAACAGGATGTGCTCCCTTGTTTCAATCGCTGGCATTGATGTTGCCCAAATCCATGGTTCATGTTCACCAGGTCGCGGTACTTGAGCTGATTAAAGCGATTGATCAACGCAGTGAAGCCAATTCACGCGAGATCAACGCGGTTACCTTGTATAACCTGGATATCAATAACCAGGAAACAGCTGGCCAATTCATCCATTTATATACACAACATGCCAGCAAAGGTCTGGCGGTGATGATTCACCTGCCAGAATGGGACCGGGCTTCGTTTACCCATATTTCCAAACGTACGCTGAAAGCCCGCTACCGTGAGTTGCAAAACAAGCTGCTGCATAACCAGCGGGCACGTCTTGCGGGTATTCTGCAGGACAATACGCAAAGTTTGCATGATCTGGATCAAGGCAAATTAAAACCAGGGATTGTGATTGATTCAAAGCTGGCCAGACAAATGCAGCCCTGGGATGGAGAAGATGTCTGGTTTCCGCTGGAAAACAAAACTCCCGGTTTTCAGCAACAGGTAGAACAACAACAGGAACAGCAGCAGGAACAGGAATTGCAACAGGCGCAAAAGCCTGCTGCCGAGCCGGATATTGAAGAAGAACCAGCGCCGGAAATCAGGCCATATACAGATGATGAAAATGCGCTGATCTCACGCGATAATATTGATGATCGCCTTGCCGGATACTGGGCCGGCCTGGATTCAGACCTGACGGCATTCTGGAAGGACAGATCATTGTCCGATCTGTTTGTCATGGTGGCAGGCAGTGAAGTGGATGCCCCGCATGTAATTGTGAAAATGCAAGAGTCTGCAATGCATCAAATCATGCAGCATGTCGCACAGTTTCGAATGGGTGTGAGTTTTGATGAAGAGAGAAGATTCCGCTTGCCAGCAGGATTTGAGCTGAAACAATCACCCACCAGTCAGGGTCTGGTATTGTGTTACGACCCTTATCTGAAAAAAACGGATGAAAATGAATACACCAGAATTTCTGCCAAACTCCGTAATCCATTCCGGATTGAATTGTATCAACCACTGACTGCACGTCCGTTTTGCGGGGATTTTCGCCAGCTGGATTTGTTGCGTGACTGGCATGACGATCGCATGGCGCTGTGGAATGCACTGGCAACAGAAGAGCCTGATTTGCTAAAGGTCGAGAACGCGCTGACAGTTCTTCAGTCACAAGCAGATGCGGGCACCATTGATCCAGGTGATGCATCCGTCATGATGCAATGGTTCGATGCGTTTGCAACCTTGTCCCGTCCGAAAAACATTTCTGAACTGACGGCTCCGGATCATTCCTTTACCCTGTCTGCACGCAATCTGAAAGCGTTCGGTCAATTGTTCAATCATTATGATGT
>CAZDYY010000109.1:0-6648 GCA_964509745.1 uncultured Legionella sp.
CAGCAAGGCTTTTGGATCGTTTGGACGATTCAAAAGCAGATCAATATATTTAAGTTCCAGCGATTGCATGGATTCACCAGTCGTCACCAGGTACTCACGATTATTTATGATGTTGCAGAAGGTTTGGTAAATGGTTTTTAACCGTTCGGGAGAACAATCGCTATCTCGATTAAACGCAAAGCGATGTGCTTTTTGGCCAAATAGGCGTTGCGAGGTATTATTCAAATCCGCATGGTTGGTCGCAAACAGTGCGCGAGGCACTTCAACGATCACAAGGTTGATGCCTGTTGCTTTCTTTTCAGCCATCATTGGTAAAATAACCTTTGATTTCCCACCTCCCATGATGACTTTTTCAATTGTATTTTTCACATGATAAGGGTCTTCGGAGGTTTCCAATAATGAAAGGATAACCTCAGCTTGTCGAGGATGAACCAGAAGATCTTCTGCATACTGAAACAATGTCAGTCCTTGATCAGTTTGCGCCTGGTGGACATTTTCACTGATCAACACGTTGGCAATTTGATGCAAATGAGCAGGCTGTGGCGTATCTGTTGTTTGCGCAAGCTCTAATGCGTTTAATATCCGTTTGACTTGTTGATGCTGAATTTCAAAGGCGAGGCTTTCGTGTATCATTCGATGCAATTTTTCACATTCTTCCAATGATAACCCGGTCATTTCGCGATAGAGTCCTTGATCAGCATGCAGAAACAAGGTTAACAAGTCCTTTTGCGTGAGTACGTGACGTTGGGCGGCCAATAACTCGATGTGTCTTGATGTGGATGGTTCATGAATAATTTTATTGGCAAGCGTCAGGGTGTTTTTCCATAATTTTTCAAGCATTGGGGCTTGCGTATCATGCAATAGTTGGGATTTTTTAGTTAGTTTTTTACGTGTGTCATCTGATTTCAGAATCGCTTCGGCAAGTTTTTGTTGTTCCTGAATACAGTTAAATTTTAATTGACCGGCCTTCTCTTCTGCTTCGCGTAAATGGCTTGGGTCGGTTTTGTTCTGTATGGATTGAATCAGGTTATTTAAAGCAATTTGATACTGTATCTCTTGTTGACGGTAATCTTTACAATGCGCTTCAATATCGAGTTGACGAGCAAGCGATTGGGTACGAATAGGTTGAAGTGAGGGCATAGGACTGTGAGCAGGTATTGATTCTTCCATTTTTTCCAGAATATCAAGGTTATTGCTTAATACATCGTCATACACATCTTTTTCTTGTAATGCATTAAGGGGTAAAACGTCCCAGCATGATGCAATATGAATTAATTGATGAACGCTCAGCTTGGGATCATCAGGGAAATTATCTGGGTTATTTAATACACGATATAGCACATTAGTTAAGCCCGGGATGTTGGTGTCTTGTTTGTTTAATGGAACAAAACGCGTACCGATTAAATAATGAGTGCAAAATTCAAGAAGTTTTTCCTTTTGTTCCGGTGAGCCTCTGCGAGCAATATCAATATAGGTTGTAAAATGCGTGAAGAACGCATCCTGATTGATGCCTGAGTGTATTGCTTTCATGGCATCTTCTGGTTTCGTCTTGGGTTTGATGGTGCTCCATTGTCGCATGTATACATCTTTCGCGGTTTGTTCAAGCAGATTCAAGTTGATTGAAAAAGAGGATAATGACATATTGATCTGACTGATTTCCTGTATAGTGCGTTGTTTGGTGATAGCGTTTCCTTCTGTGAGTTGTTGCTTTATTTCATTCATGCGTTGTATGTAATCATCTGGCACAGTCTTCAACGCTTTTTGGATGGCTTCCAGACGTCGATATTCCTTAAGAAGTCCCTTCAGATGCAATCGTCGTCGCTCATATCCCAAGGCGCCTTGATCGGTCGATTGGTCGTCAGAAGGCGATTTTTTAGCCCAATAATTTAGCAAGCTCGAACTGGTTTCATCCGTTAAAATATATTTGTCATTCAAATGACGCATGCCTTGCTGATGTTTGGTATACAATAATTTGATTCTTTCAGGCAATGAATTTTGAAAATTATCAAGTTTATCTGAACAAATAACAGCATACTGTTCATCACGAGTCGAATCGCCAGCAAACGAGGTCTTGGGGCGTACTGCGGGTTCATTCAAGTTTAAAAAATCTGTATATAAAGACAGGGCTTTTAGTTGGCATGCGACATACTCTGGTGTTTCGTATGCGACAAATGACTCTTCATCGTCTGTTAATCTCATGGGTAACGCATCTACAATCCAGTTGATGAAGGTTAATTCCTCAGTCGATCCAGTCAATTCAATGCGTTGATTGATGTCATCCAGTACCGCCCATGCTTTATCTCTCTCGTGTGTGGCCAGATAGAGATAACACAAATACAATGCATCAGCAGCTGTTTCAGGTTTGGGTTCGCCATTGACCAGTTTATAGGTGATGGTCTTTGCAGAATGATGATAATTCCAAAGCGATGGAATGTTTTTGATGAGATTTTTTTTTAAATGCTCATCAAGAATACATTGTGGAGTCGTGTTCGAAATATCATGGGTGAGTTGATAATATTCTCCTGGTGTTTGTTCGGTATTTTTATCAAAATAAAACGGTTGAACAGCGATAATGCACTGCTGTTCTGTATCATTAGCAAATTGCAAGCATGCCACATCCTGAGAAAAAAGTGATGACTCGGGTGGCATTAACACATAGTTGCTATCGGGTAGTGTGATTTTTTCATCTGACATTGTCAGTGAGAAACCATAGCGTGGAAATTCAATACTGCCATTTTTTTGGGTTACGTCATCCAGATTGATGCGGAAAAAATGGCTGTCTTCGAATTGAGTGATCTGATGGGTGAGCGAGGAGGATGACACCATCCGTTGATGTTTTTCTTTTCCTTCCAAATCCAGGGCATGAAAAACACCCTTTGCATCAACTTCATAAATCGGCCGACCATTTTGCACAATAAGCGATCGATTATCACCAATCCAGGCTTCGATGTTAACGTCAGACAAGATCGCAGGTAAAGAATGGTCAGAAATGATTTCCCGGCTCAAACCAAATTGTAGCTGTTGCTCATTGGTCAACGCCTGTAATTGATACCATTGGCCTGGTCGCCATTCCTTTTGCACGATAAGCTTTCCACCACCTTGTTTGATACGAACAGGTGCCGGATACATGAATAAAACAGTTTGACCATCTTCATGCAAAAGGCATGAATCGCCTGGTTTGAGACCTAATCGGTGCATGATTGGGTGGTTAATCAATGTCAGGGGGATTGGGCCAAATGCCAAACCGTTTTGCAAGATACGTCCTTGCTCGGCGTTGAATGTATATACTGTATTGGTTAGTTTGTTTTCGACTTGGTAGACGGGATGTTGACGTTCAGTCATGACCAAGTTAGCTTCTCTTAGTTCTGGCAAAAGCGCGCACAGGATGGTTTCAACATGCGATGACACCATGGATGGGTCAACTGTTTGTAACCAGGCCTTGAAATCCAGTCCCGCACGTTGTTGCTCAACATAGAATGTTGTGTCTCGGGGATACTGTTTGGTTTGCATGTAAAAATATGACATTAGCGTATCTGAAAACAGGATTGGATCAACTTGTTCAGGATTGAGCTGATATAGTGTCATTGCATTAAAAAACCGAGATGTGTGCAATGATGCAAGTATTGCAGGATCTTGATGTTGCTCGATGCGTTTGCAAAGCCAGCGTTGATCTGCTTTTAATAGATCATACGAACCTGGCGTGGCACGCGCTATGTAATTATGGATTAACGTTTTTAGTCGAACGAAAAACAATGATCGCTCATTAAGCAAGTTGCTTGAATCTGCAAAAAATGTTAGTCCCTTCTCGATAAATGCATCCATACGCTCTAAAAGATTTGGGTCTTGATTAAGCGCATTCCATAGCAAACCTGGCTCAAATAGATTGGCTTCGACGTATACCTGGATATTTGGATCGTCCAACTTGCCGATGGATTCAGTTTTATTAAAATAGTCCAGGGTTAGCCTGATTTGTTGCTCAGGAACCAAACGCAAATGAAACAAGTCTCGGTCAAAATAATCTTCTTTTCCAATCACTTGATGTTGTTGGTTATTATCATGAGGAACCAATTGAATTTCATTACCACGAATCTGATAACGTTGGAATAACATTGCGATTCCCATATCTGGATTTTGATAATTTCTAAAAGCGCTACGGTTACGGGTATTAAGCGCGATGTGGCCTTGAAGAAGAGCTTGTAAACACGGAGATGAAGGGAGATTGTATTTGTGACTGATAATGGCTCTTTTTTCGTATATTTGACCCAGTTGAAGGCTAAGATCAGTAAAGTCACATGTTGCTTTATTGGAAAACTCAGGCATGCCCACTGTTAATGGGTTTTGTATTTCGTAGCTTCCTGATAGCAACTTGTTTCCTTCAAAAAAGAAATTTTCAAGTGTATATTGTCGTTTTAATTGCTTCAGCAAAGAGATTACTTGGCAATTATCTTTCAATGGATCGCTTGGAAGTAATTCATAATTCTTCAGTTTTTGCAGGAAAACATATAGCTCGGTCAGTTTTTGTTCACGCATAGAGATATGAAACTCGGATTGATCTCTAGCATATTTGTGGTTGTACTCATCATTCAACGTTTGCTTTAATTCTGGATAGTTGTCCAAAAACGAAATGTAAAAAGCATTCTGATCTAAATTTAACGGAAATTTTTTTATTGTTCCGAAGCCGATTAGAAGTTGCTTCATGCGTCTATCAAATTCAGGGTGATTTGTGGCTAAAAATGGACTATGAGTCAAGCGACTTAAACCAAACGCCATAAAAAAATACAGAGATGGATGATAGTCGGTTTTTTTTGTAACCTCTGCCCCTTTAACATCAAAGTAATCACGCAACACAAAAAGACTAAAAATGGTGACAAATTGTGTCGGAATGGTGCTGTCCTTGAGTACGGTTTTGCAGGTTTCAATATATAACTTCATCAGCGCATCAAGCGCTGTCTCAATTTTTTCGTATTGCTCTGCTGTAGCAATGTTGCGGTAAAAATTAATGTCTGGATAATAAGGTTTTTCTTCTTGATTGGTTTCCGGAACAGGTAGTTTTAACATCAGCTGATCAATCTGATTCATGACCCATAATGGATTTTCTTTTTCCTGTGTAGTACATACTTGTACGATTGTATCCAGATCGTTTAACAACGTATCTGAACTTACCGCTATGTGTCCTGATGGTGCAGATTTTAAAATGATGGCTTCTTTTTTTTGTGTATCCAAAGACGATATTTTTGTGGCCAGTTTATGGTGAAAAACTTGTGTTTCAGGTGAAGGGGTTAACGCTTTGCTTTCCTGGTTTGTTAGCCTGGTTACAGTGGATGAATACAATTGGTTTTGAATAACGTTTAATTCTTGAATAGCACGATCTTTTTCTTCTGGTGTTTTGAAAATCGTTTTTGTTTGCAGGATTCGCAAGTTATGTTGAATCCCTTTTTGAATAAATTCAGTAAGTTTGGGGGAGCTAGGCGCTGTGCGTGTTTTGATATAGTCTTTCAGGGCATGCATCTTAAAGTCGAATATCATGCTTTGATATGTAGGCAAATCACCCAACGTTACTTTCAACATTTGGTGAATCGAGCGTTGCGTACATGTGCCTGAGATTTGGCCGGCGGTGGTCATGTGAGGTTTGCTTAAGTCTTGTGGAACCAAGCTGGCTTTAAGAAATGCCAAACTGATATCAATGGAACGATAAAGCTTTTCAGAGTCAAATGCACGTTCCATACGTGCAGGATGATCCCCTTCCAATTGAGGACGAATGAGTCTGTTGAGGAGTTGTTTAAATTCTGTTGTATCGATGGGTGGTGGAATCACATACGTTTTGACAGGTGAAAAACGTTCATTCTCGAGTGACGAGGTTTTTTCATGATATTGAATGCCAGCACCTGCGTTATAAATGGAAAAACGCAACTCGTTGTTATCGGTTTTGTCAAATTGATAAATCATTGCATGCCCTGGACTATCCAGGCCTTGCCAGCCACCAGGAATCAAATAGCTTTGGTTGGGTTGCAACGAGATGATTTCATTGCTGAAACGATCAATAACCTGCTCAAAGCTCGATATGGTACTTGAGTGGTTAATCCGTATCTGTCCACTTACCAAACAGTTCATGCTCATGGCGAGCGGCTTAAACTCCTCGTACTGCTCAGGGGGCAAGGTTTTTAAATATTGATGCAAGTAGTTAAACGTATTATCAAAGGTATTCCCCTGTACACCGAAACGTCCAGCAGAATCAGAGTCAAGTAAAATGTGCGCAAAGAGTCTTATGTTTATCGAAACAGTCATGCCTGTCTCACATTTTTTGAATTCATGTGTATGAGTATAGAATATTTTTTACAGCGGCATATGTAGCAATACATTTTCCCCAAGGCGCGATCTTGAGTAGTCAACATTACCTCACTGAGTGTGAAATTCCGTCTTCGCTAACGCTCCTAACTAACTTAAAGCCCAACGTCCTTTTACATTATGATCACAAAAAAGATCAAATAAGGCGTTGGAATTATCTTGAACTATGCGTCTTTGCGACCCGAATATGTTCTTTTAAGTAATTACAAATCTCATCTTGTTTTTTCATAACAACATAACTCCAATACATTAGGGCGTGTTGACAATTGCTCCGCCCGCCTACGTGCCTCGGCTTGTCCGAGG
>CAZDYY010000110.1:0-6647 GCA_964509745.1 uncultured Legionella sp.
CGCCGTTATATGTGAATTGGCGAAACAGGGTGCAAATATTGATGCTCCTGACAACAACGGCCATACACCTGCTCACATCGGCGCACAGGAAGGGCATGCCGCCGTTATATGTGAATTGGCGAAACAGGGTGCAAATATTGATGCTCCTGACAACAACGGCCATACACCTGCTCACATCGGCGCACAGGAAGGGCATGCCGCCGTTATATGTGAATTGGCGAAACAGGGTGCAAATATTGATGCTCCTGACAACGACGGCGCTACCCCTGCGTATATGGGCGCTCATCTAGGTCGTCTCGAAGTCATCACTGAGTTGGCAAGATTAAAAGCAAACTTATATACACCCAACAAACACGGAGCAACCCCGCTGTTCATCGCTGCTCAACAGGGACATATCCGCGTAGTTGAGTTTTTGTTAAACCATCCCGCTTATCAAGTCATACCCTTTATTTCCAGTATGGATTCTCTAAAAGGTTTTGCAAATCGGCGTGATGATGCGGTGATAAAAAGAATGGATGACTTTATTGCAGCCAAACTGGCCACAGGTGTGGAGGAGTCACAGATTCATGTTCTGCCAGAAGACATTGCAGCTATTATGGGGCATCAAGAAATTGTTGAACTGTTCAAAGCAAAACGCGATCCCGCCGAGATATTCATTGCCGCCAAAAATGGAGATGTCAATCGAATCGCTGAGCTGCACAACCGCGGTGTAAATCTGGATGCGCTTGACGAAAATGGCATGAGTCTGGCGTTCATCGCAGCAGGACATGGGCATGTTGATGTCATCGATTTACTGGCATCGTTCAAGGCAAACTTGAATACCCCCAATAAAAAGGGCCATACACCGGCTACAACCGCTGTGGCTATGGGACAGATACAAACTCTCATTGCGCTGGCGAATCATGGTGTCAACTTAAATGCGCTGGCCCAAAATGGTTATGCCCCGGCGCATATAGCCGTCGTAGCTGGTCAAGCCCATTTCATTCCTGTGCTGGCAAGCCTTGGTGTCAACCTGAATATACAAGATAAAGAGGGCAACACCCCTGCTTTCATCGCAGCTTTTAGTGGACGTATTGGGATCCTCACTGAGCTGGCAAGACTTGGTGCCGACCTGAATATAATCAATACGCATAGTGCAAACCCAATGTTCATCGCTGCACAACAGGGACATCTACACGTAGTGCAGTTCTTGTTGAGCCACCCTTCTTACAAACTCAAACGCTTTATTTCCAGTGCCGATGCTCTAAAAAGATTTGCACAATTAAATGATGCCAATGTGATAGAAAGAATGGATGACTTTATTTCATCCAAACTGGCATGGGGTACCGATGAATCCAGTATTGAAGTCCTGCCTGAAGAAATTGCGAAGATTATGGGGCATCATGACATATTTAACCTCCTTTTCCATGCAATATCCCACGAAGATACTAAAAATTCATGTGTAGATAATCGGGCTGAATCACCCTTGAGACAATTCAGCTTATTTGATCCCGCCGAATTAACACATAAGCACATTGAACAATTCGAGCCAAAATTAAGGTGATAACACATGTTAAAACGATATTTAACTCGCATGATTGACAATTCTACTTCTCCCAACCAACGGCCAAGTACAACAGTGTCAATAACTGAAAATACAGCAGCTGTTCATAATATCCTGCATGATCAATCGGCTGATCAGCATAGCGCACCCACCAGGCAACCAGCTGAGGATGTCCCTGTTCAGTCTGCGTTGGCAAGACTTGCTGCAGAATTTGATGTGCCAGTTAGTAATATAAATGAACTCGCCTTCATCGCCGTTCAAAATGGGCATATCGATGTCCTCACTGAACTGGCAAATTCAGGTGTTAACTTGAATATTGTAGACTACAATGGAATTACATTGCCGTACATGGCCGCACAAGAGGGTCAACCTCATATTATTACTGCGCTGGCAAACCTGGGCGTATACGTTGATATGCCGGATCATGATGGCGTTACTCCCGTTTTAGCCGCCGCAGAACTGGGACATCTCGAGGTTATTATTGAACTGGCAAGACTGGGTGCTGACCTGAATGTTGCAGACCACAATGGCACAACGATGGCTTACATCGCCGCTCAAAATGGTCATGTTCATGTCATCAGTGAATTAGCCAGGCGTAACGTAAACGTGAATGCACCTGGCCACGAAGGGACTACACCGGTTTCAATTGCTGCCCAAAAAGGGCATAAGCACGCCATCATCGCCCTGAAAATGGCCGGTGCTGATGTAAATCAGCCAAACAACCGTGGCGCTACCCCGGTTTTTATTGCAGCTCAACACGGTCAAGTCGGGGTCATTTATGCATTGGCAGTATTGAAGGCAAATTTGAATACACCCGATAATGATGGATATACCCCGGCTTTGGCCGCCGTCTGGTTGGGGTATGCTCATGTTATCATTGCGCTGGCACAATATGGTGCAAATCTGGATACGCCAAATAAACATGGAGATACCCCGGCCTACGTCGCCGCCTTCATAGGACATCTCCCTGTGATTATTGCACTGGCAGAACTTGGCGCAAACCTCAATGCACCTGACCTAAATGGCATGTCCCCGATTTTCATTGCGGCTCAAAAGGGGCATTTCGACATAGTACGATTTTTGTTAAAGCATCCCTCTTATCATGTAAAACCCCTGGTCTGCACAGTAAGTAAGCTAAATAATTTGGTAAAAAAGTATGATATTGCCGTAATTAAAAGAATGAATGACTTTATTGTATCCAAACAAATGACTGCGGCTGATGAATCAGAGATTGCGGTCTTGCCAAAAGACATTGCAGCTATCATGGGCCATCAAGACATTGTTAATCTGTTCACCGACGTTTTGCCTCTCAAACAATCTCAGAATAGCAGTTTCTTTAACGCCACTAAAAACAGGACTCCACTCAATAATCATCACGATTCCGAGATGACATATCAAACAGCAAGAGTTAAATGTCTGGATATAATGGATGCATTGGAACGGCTGCTGGAAGTGTGGTGCATAAAAGAAAAACTTACATTAGAACAGCATAATACAATAGAGAATTTTTTAAGTCAGGCCACAATTTTTTTGTGTTATTTAGAAGAATTGGAACGAGGAGACGTTATTGATAAGGATGTCGTAAATTCTCTAAACAACCACATCTACCCGTTTAAACTGAATCGCGACATTTGCATTGAAATAACCCGAAAAATGACTACTCCGGACGTCATAAAGGAACAGGCAACAACCCTGTGGAATAACCTCTATGACGTGATACTTGAAGAGTTTATCAAAATACGCCCTACTCCAAAAAATGTAAAACATCATCATTAAATTTCGCTGGATCTTGCAAAAATGCAAAATGCCCAACATTAGGTTCGATCAATAATCCTGCATGGGGAATGGTTCTTGCCATATATTCCGTGTTAGAACGTTTTATTGCGTCATCGTGATCACCGGAAACAATCCACATTGGGACCGTAATATGCTCAAGCATCTGCTTTGTAAAATCAGGCTCTGTTTTCCACATCTTTACAATACGCTGATTCAATATCTTATAGTTCGCAGTCGATGGTACAGGCGCCAAGGACATATATTCCTTTTGAATGCGTTTTGAAAAGGCGTCAAATGACGGAGATTGCGTGACATCCATGGTTGCCTCGGGGTTGGAATTCCCGCCAAGTGCAAACAATTTGGTTAGCCTTTCAGGGTGATGAATAGCAATGTCCAATCCAATATTTGCGCCATCACTCCAACCCACAACAGCTGCTTTTTGAAGATGTAGAAAATCCATTAAACCAAGAACATCGTTGGCCATCAGATGATAACTCAGCGGTTCATCACCCATCGAACTGCGACCATGACCTCGGCTATCCATCACAATAACGTGATAATGTTTTTCAAGCACAGGGATTAGCTTTCCCCAATAGTTTGAGTTGACGAGTCCCCCATGTAGTAAAATCACCGGAGTCCCTTGTCCATACTCAGCATACCAAATGTTGACATGATTGATTGGTGCATATCCACTGTGTTTTGGTGCAGGTAAAGTTGGTGTAGGTGGGATTATTTGCCATGATTGTAACCTGGGTGGCGTAGTTGCAATGACCGAGCTGACATAGAGTAAGCTCAAGATTATCGATAATAACAACTTTCTCAACAGTTAATCTCCCAACCTTCACGAGTAATGGCCAGCGTTCATGATTGGTAACCACATAGAACGGTCGGCGATAAACCAGCAGATAGTCAACGATAATTACCATACCCAAAAGGTATGCACCCAATTACTAGTTTCCCCATTATCACGGCATTTTAGACAATGCCAAAGTATATTTCAACTTTCAGTATCAATGCCAGGATCTATTTTTCCAGAACAATGCTTACCGTTAATTTTATTCCAACAAGACATGACTGTTTTAGGTGAAACACATGGTTCTCCCGTAACGGATAATGTGGATCACAGGAATTCCAGGCGAAGGAAACTCCGGGTGGACAAAGACCTGCGAGCCCGTGCTCACCAAAGCATGGCATGGTGGGTATGTAGATGCCTATTCTTTGATCAATCTGCGCCAATACTCTCTACCAACTCAACCCTTCATGTTTTAACGATTCTGCTATAAGCTGCGTTCGACTTGCCGTGGGCAAACAACAGAAAAAACGATGCCTTGGTGTGTCAATTATTTTTTCAGCAGCAGATTCATCATCATATTCAGCAGCGTCCCGGCGTTTATTTTCAATGGCAAGCATCAAGTTTTTAGAAAATAAAGATTCATATTGTCCATGAGCATTTTCTATTTTATTGCCTTTTAAGGTGGCTAAAAATTGAATGGTGTTTGGCTCCAGCGGAATGGATGTTTGTGTCGCGTAGTTTGCCACTCTGAATAAAAAATCATCGTGCTTGATATTCATTCCCAAATTGGCAAGACAGCGTTGTCGCCATTGGTTTAACTTTGTCTGGCGTGCATATTCTGCTGAATTTAGAGGCTCTTCCCGAAGTTGATCATATTCTATGTCTATATACATTTGCGTAAAATGACTGAAAAGACAATCCAGAATGTTTTTGCTATATAAAGCATCAAGCTCATCAGGTTGAGGTAGTATTTGCATTAATTCCTGGACGGCAATGGAGACTCGTTCCGGGATTGGATCTTTGGTATAGTCCCAAAATGACCTTTCGCTTTGATCTCTTTCCAGTTTCTCGAATACGACCTCGATTTTTTTCCGTATAGTATTAAAGTGCGCTACATTCAAAATGCAATCCTCTTTCGTGCTGTTTGACTTTGCATTATACAATAAATAGATCACAATGTTAATTAGAAATACATATGAAAGGCAGACTGCCTGCCCTAATCCAGGTCAGCCACATTTATAGTTTGTTGTCGCGAGCCGGTGACCCATCGGATGAGGGTTGCTCCTTTTTTCCTGACATTTCTTTAAATGCATTTTTAAAAAACAGACATTTAGTAGCGGCTTGTCCTGGATGTTCGCCGAAAAACGTTTTTTGAAAACCATATTGAGATGTGAGACTAACCGCCACCGCAGGAATAATTGTCAAGATCAACCCCGATTCATCGGGTGGCCAATGGTTTTGTATACAAACACCAGGCATTTATTCTTTACCATGCAAGAAACAAACAATAATGCATTGCCTGACAAAAAAATTCGATTCAAGGCGGCGTGTTTACCCTGATTGAGACTGATCAATTATCAGGGACTAATGGTATCTCGCCACGTATGATCCTCGAGGTCTTCATCAACCATATTTTTCTGCATCAGGTGTTTTAGTGGCTTGGCATAATAACAATTCTCCATTTTGTAAAATTGTTTTAGCTCACTCAGCGTAGACAGCATAAATTGTTCAACAGTGCCGTAAAGACTCATATAATAGCCTTGGCCAACATAAACAGCGAAATGAAAATGCTCTGTGGTTGAACTTTTCAAAAAGATAATATCACCATTATTCAGTTTGTTTTCCTGCTCCTCATCTTCCATACAAAAGTCAAACAAATCGTTAAAGTTTACTGGTCTCTTTAACTCTGTACGACCAAACGCCATATCACATGCAAAATCAAGACAACAATAGTGTTCATTATGTTCAGGTTTGTATTGTTTTAAAAAACTGATTAAATTGGCGGCCACTCGTTCAGGAAGCGCCTCTATTGTGTTGTTATGAGTAAAAAACAGTTGGACGGGCCAGGATTCATCAATCGATTCAAAAAAGCCTTTGGTTTGGTGACTCAATTTGCACAAAAAAAGATATTTGACTACTGTTTGGCGATCAATTATTTCTGCAAAACTCAACGTATTATCAAATCTAATCGAGTCATTCTCTTTACCCAACTTCCAGTGCATTTTTTGATCTGTTACGTTTATTAGAACACATTTATTGTTGAAGATAATTCGCGTTTGATATTCCACTGTTTGAGCATATGAACATTGCGGATCATCAAAAAATTGTTTCATTGCGTCCAATGTTGTAATAAATAATGAAGGTTTTCCTGATTGAAAAGATGACAAAAAATATCCTTGGCCAATGTAAACACCAAAAAGGGAATCATAATCACTATATAAATAAACAATTGCCCCACACTGCAGTTTTTCTTCATCGGCTTTATCACGCAACGGACTGTAACGGTAATCATAACGACCTGCATCCGCCCTGTTG
>CAZDYY010000111.1:0-6590 GCA_964509745.1 uncultured Legionella sp.
ATTTACATCCTTCCATTGAGTGGCGATTGAGTGGAGAGCCATTTTTAACTGCTCAGGGACGCCTGCTTACCAGCTGTATCAATGCCATCAAGACGCACACAGGCAAAACACCCGAACTGTCCACCAGTGGCGGAACATCTGATGGCCGGTTCATCGCACCGTTCGGGATTGAAGTGATCGAACTGGGACCAGTTAATGCCACCATCCATCAAGTCAACGAATGCGTTGCAGTGGATGATCTGGATCGACTGGCCGATCTGTATTATTCAATTTGTTGCGGATTATTAACAGGGGCTGGCGATCAAAATCCCTGAACCCGACGTCAGGATGGTTCCTGCATCGCAAGCGCCGCATCCTCATTCATACTCTCATCGACAACGATCACAACACAGGAGTCTGACCAGACATTCAGCGCCGTTTCCAGCATATCGATCAGGCTGTAAAACGGTAGAATAAGACCCATCAGGGTAATCGGAACATTCATGCTCGCCAGCAGGCTGGTGCTGAGAAAGAAACAACCCATCGGGATACCGGCGTTGCCGATGGCCGCGACAGTTGCAACAACCACCCACAATCCCATTGAAGCCAGGGACAGGTGCATGCCGTTATTTTGCATCAGATAAACCACAGTAGTAAAGATAAACGCCGCACAGCCATTCATATTAATACTGGTACACAGCGGAAAGACGAACCGGCTAATCTCTGGATTAACCTGCATGTTTTTTTCAGCAGTATCCATGGAAACTGGCAGTGTGCCGACTGACGATTTGGAAAAGAATGCCAGTGACAAGGCCGGCAACATGGCTTTCATGGCTGCAAACGGCTTGATGCCACGGGACTTCAGCCACAGGGGCAAAAACACAAACCCTTGCACCAGGTTGGCCAGCACGATAATGGATAAATATTCACCAATCCCTTTGATATCAACGCCGCCACGCAACTGCACAACAGTTGTCGTGATAAACCCGAATAAACCGACAGGGATTATTGCAATCACCCAGCGTGTAATGACCATAAACAAACCATGGGCGCCACGGAAAAAATTCGTGATGGTATGCCTTGCCGGTTCATCAGGAATAAAACGGATGGCAATGCCCATGACAATTCCCAAAAACAACACGCTGATCACCTGATTTTCAAGAAAAGGTGAAACGATCGTCGTTGGAATCAGATTGGAGATATATTGAAAATAACTCGCCTGGCTGGATTGATCAGGCATAGTGGATGCCATATGTGTAGTAACACTGACCATACCGGGCTGAATGATCAGGTATAACAGGCAACTGATTCCTGCTGCAATCAGGGTTGTGCCCAGCGTATAGCACATTGTTCTGCGCCAGACCGATCGCATGATACCATCCGATCGATAATTGGATAACGTGACAATGATGGACAGCGCAATAATGGGTAAACTGATGCACTTGAAGATTCGGATAAAAACGTCTGCAATAAAAATTCCAAACGATTTTAGCAAGGCAATATCCGACATACCACACAACACCCCTGCCAGAATCATCACAGTGTATAAAAACGGGGTTCGAAGCCAGAATTTAACTTTACTTACAGATGGTTGAGAAGACATTTGAGCACCATTTATTCAACTAATCAAAAATTTTATCATGCTCGTTGTTGCTGTCAAGTAAAACATGTATTTTTCGCCAACTGACCACGCCGGGCTGAATCAGATGACCCCCTGTTTCACAGACTCCGGCACTTGCAGCAACAGCAAAACGCAATTGCAACACAAGATCGGGTTGTTGTGTATTCGCAATCGTTACCAGCCAATGGTGGCTTCCCTGTACCTTGTCCTCAGTGAAAATCTGCAGACACGGAAATAATCCCATGTCTTGTACATTATAATGGTACTGTTTTGTTCCACAGCCCTGGTGACGGGACACCAGGTACATCAGTTGATTAGGATCCTGACCGCTGACTACACAGGATAATCTGGATAAATCCAGTGTTCTTGCAACCTTCTCCAGTTGATAAAACAGCGCATGATTCTGCACTATCTGCCGGGTGGATTTAACATATAAAAACACACCCTGCATTAATGATAAAACCAGCAATGTCAGGATTGACAGCATGATCATGGTAGTCAACAGTACCATCCCCGACGGATACCCTTTCATGATGCCCTTACTTTTGTTTCAAACACGAGTTCACGCGAGCCTTCAAGATTCAGCAGGACCTGTACAAACCTGCCTTGCCGCATCAATGACATCCCTTTTACCAACGGTGTTAATTCATCAGAATGTAGTCGATGATAAAATAACCCGCCTGACTTTTTTACATAAAAATGTTCCTGAAGCCACTCGCCAGCATATGCCGGCTGTTGATAGGTAAAATTCAGGGGCATATCCAGCTCAAGCATCTGCCTGCCCGGTGAGTGAATAATATGACTGATTCGCCGCACCTCTGCATGATAGCAATCGGCTATCATGACAGCTTCTCCCTTGCGCAGTGGATAACGGTGACTGATGATGATCTGGTTGGGGCTTGATACATTTAGCAATACATCAAAACAAGGACTCATTCGATTGATATTCAGCCCTGAACCAGCCGCCATGGCAGGCTTGTGCGGCGTGTCCAGATAATCAAGACTCAAACAAGGTGTAAAACCCGCCTGACGGATACTGTCCCGGATAAAATCGGTTGTCTGTTTCAGTTCGATATCATCGTTCCACAAAGCCTGAAGATGAAGATAATGTCGTTTGGTGATGATGTACTGGTTCATCAAGGCTGTTGTTATCATGCTGGCCAGTAACAGGGCAATCATGATTTCCGGCAAGCTGATCCCTGACTGACGATTCATGGTATCACACCACGTTCAATCGCATTGTCTTCTTGCAGCAATGCATTCATGCGGCTGTGAGCTTGCCTGAACAGTTGGCTGACGTGCCACTGCTGGGTCAACAAAGCCAGTGACGTGGTGGTAACCAAAAGTAACGCTATCAGCACTTCGGTTAACGAAAATCCGTGTGTTTTATTCATGCTTTTCCTGAAGCTGGACGACCGGATAAAGACTATCCTAAAAATTTATGCTTTGCCAGTTGCATTTTTCTTTACAATCTTTCAAGATGAGATGAGTGTTAAAAACAACCAAGGAGAAACACATGAAAAAGAAGGACTTCGTTAGCGCCATCAGTAAAACATCCGGTATGGCCAAACGCGATTCAGAAGCAGCACTGAATGCAGTCATCAGCTGTCTGAGCGATCTGCTGGCTCGAGGCGACTCCATTGTATTACCCAAACTTGGCAGCTTGTCTGTAAAAAAACGTAACGCCCGCACTGGACGCAATCCATCTACTGGCAAACCCATGAATATCCCTGCCAGCAACGTTGTTAGCTTCAAATCAAGTTCAAAACTGAAGGAAGCCATCAACAACCAGGCTAAATAATTTTACAAATAGACTTGAATTTGCTCTACACGACTGCTAGATTTAAATCAGGATGCCATGGACAAGGCGTCATTAAAAGGGAATTTGATTCAGACGGAGCTGAATTTCAAGGATGATCGCAGGACCAGGTGTCCTGCGTGATTGTAACAGCCAGGGCAATGCCCTGGCTTTTTTTTATGCCAGATAGCTCGAATGAGCCAGATAATTGCGGTCAGGATAATAAGCAAATACAACCGAACCACCTTTAATCGTATTGATCACAGGCTTGGCCAGGGTTTTCGCAATGGAAGGACATCCCCAGCTGCGTCCCGCACGACCTGCTTTGCGAATAAAATCAGGTTCAACATACCAGGCACCGTGAATCACCACGCGACGATTATAGGCATTATCATTAAAACCCTTTTCAAGACCCTGCAGGTTTAATGAATAACCATTTGAGCCCATGTAGGTATCACGCGTTACAAACGTCCCCAGACTGGTTTGTTTGCTTGATGCACTATTTGAAAAATGACTGGGGGTATTCATGCCCGAGTTTTGACCGTGAGCGACATAGGTATTGTATAAAAGACGATCATGGCTTACATCAAAAACCCACATGCGTTGTTTTGAAGAAGGCAGGGAATAATCGATAACGGTAAGTACCGGCTTTTTCACCGCTCCTCGAATCGAGGCCTTGTGGTATGCAGCCAGTGCAAGTTTGAGAACTTTTTTATTCAGCTGCGGTGCCTTTTGCCCGAGTTGTTTCACATGTGTATTCACATCGTTTGATGATTTTGCAAAGATTGCTGAACTCGATGCTGCATTGGTAGCCATAATAGCGATTGAAATCAGTGTTAATAATATATTCATAATGCTCCTGTTCCTTTATTAATTTCACACGTTATTTTGCATGCAAAGGTGCCTATTATATTAACAAACCGGGGAAATGTAAAACCACCCGGATGAACCTTGCCACAAATAACAATAAATTGCTTAAATTCAGACAGTTAATCATGATTTATCAATAATTAATTTGCAGACAACCCCTCCAATTGATCAAAAAATAAACAATGGGGTTTGAATTCTAACATATAACAAGATCAAAATAAATACATTTAGTATAAAATCAACCCGGAATGGGCTGTTTTGAGGGTGGATTTTGCTTGTAAACTATACTATGCTGTAATCTTAACTACATCTTCAATACCGGGTCAACATGTTTTCAAAACAAATTCTGAACGCTCCTGCCGGGTTGCGTGCTGTTATTAATGAAGCGTATCGAAAGGCTGAGTTAAACAGCATAACAACACTGATTGAACAAGCACAGCTGACCGATATACAAACAGCAGCTGTAAGTACTTTGGCCGCACGTCTGGTTGAACAAATTCGTCTTGAACGAAAAAAGACCAGCGGTATAGATACATTTCTAACTGAATATTCCCTGTCCAGTCAGGAAGGGATTGCCCTGATGTGCCTTGCTGAAGCCTTGTTGCGGGTTCCGGACAAAGCCACCATTGATAGCCTGATTAAAGACAAGCTGACCAGTATTGACTGGGCGCAGCATAATAGCCAAAGCGATAGTTTTTTTATCAATGCAACCACCTGGGCACTGATGTTAACCGGCAAGGTTCTTGCTCCTGAGAAAGCTGAATCCACTTTAAGCAAGGCATTATTGGGACTGGTGAAACGAAGCGGCGAAGGTGTGGTTCGTGCATCCGTCAACAAAGGCATGCAAATCATGAGCAAGCAATTTGTCATGGGCCGTACGATCAAGGAAGCACTGCAGCGCGCAAAGAAAAATGAAGCGCTGGGATATCGCTATTCTTATGATATGCTGGGTGAAGCCGCACTCACGGCTAATGATGCGGAACGTTACCTCACCGCCTACTCCCAGGCCATTGAAGCCATTGGAAAATCCGCCCGGGATAGTGGTGCTACCGTTTATCAAAAACCCGGTATCTCCGTTAAATTATCCGCATTGCATCCAAGGTATCAGGAAGCTCAACAAGAACGTGTTTTAGCCGAGCTTCCACCAAAATTGCTATCACTGGCGCAAATGGCTAAACAATATAACATTGGCCTGACCGTGGATGCCGAGGAATCAGAACGCCTGGATTTATCACTGGATGTCATCGAAACCGTGTTTAATCATGACAGCCTTTCAGGCTGGAATGGTTTTGGGCTGGCCATACAAGCCTATCAAAAACGCACGTTTTATGTTCTGGACTGGATTGCAGCCCTGGCACGTGGAAAGAACCGGCGTATGATGGTTCGTCTGGTGAAAGGTGCTTACTGGGACAGTGAAATCAAAAAAGCACAAATGCAGGGGCAAACCGACTACCCGGTATTCACCCGCAAGGTTTTTACCGACGTATCATATCAAGCTTGTGCCAAAAAGCTTCTCAGCATGACAGACGCCATTTATCCGCAGTTTGCGACACATAATGCCTATTCAGTTGCAATGATAATAAATATTGCAGGCGATTATCGTGATTTTGAATTTCAATGCCTGCACGGCATGGGCAATGAGCTGTATGCAAAAATTGTCCCTGCCGATCTCTATAATATACCCTGTCGAATTTATGCCCCGGTAGGCAGTCATGAGGATTTACTGCCTTATCTGGTGCGCCGATTACTTGAAAATGGCGCAAATTCATCGTTTGTAAACCGGATTGTTGATGATAAGGCCCCTATCAGCGAACTGGTAGAAGATCCCGTGAGTAAAGCCCGGCATTTGCTGGGAAAAATAAATCAAAATATACCCCTTCCTGCGTCCGTGATTTTGCCTGAACGCAAAAACTCGCCAGGCATGGATTTTACCGACAGAGCCTTTCTTGCATCATTGCAGGAACACATTTCAGGTTTGCAACCATTTCATTGGGAGGCAGCGCCTATTCTTGCGAACCGGAAATCTGCAAATCAGGTCAAACACACCGTCACCGCCCCTCAATGCTCTGAACTGATCATTGGTCAGGTAACGGAAGCAAACCTCGACGATATCGAGCTGGCATTAACCGAGGCCGACAAAACATTTGCAACATGGAGTAAAACATCAGTCACCGAGCGTGCAGCAATTCTGGAACGCCTTGCCTGCCTGCTTGAAGAACACATGCCGACATTTCTGGCAATAGCATGCCTTGAGGCTGGTAAAACATGGAATGATGGTGTAGCTGAGGTCCGGGAAGCCATTGATTTTTGTCGTTATTATTC
>CAZDYY010000112.1:0-6526 GCA_964509745.1 uncultured Legionella sp.
CAAAATTATACACTAAACGTATAAAGTTAGGTATAGTTGGCGATCATGGAATGTGTTATTCAAGTGTTATTCGATAAAGAGCCCGTTAATGAAATTTCAACATTGTATTCTGTTGGGTCTGCTGGTGATGAGTAGCGGTGTTTATGCAGACGCATCATTGTCCCTCAGTTCACCTGCGCTGGCGCTGGCTGTCAATGGAAAACCCCGGCAACTGACTGTTACCAATACAGGTACTGAAACAGTGACTGGCGTCAGGTATACCCTGTCGCGGGAGCTGCCTGAAGGTACACGCATTTATCCGCAACAATGCGATGTGCTTGAGCCAGGGCAAAATTGTGTGTTTACCATAACGCCAGGAGGTGTGCCTGGTGCGACTCCCGGAGATACCCATCCCGAGTCCGTAAGTCTCATGATAGAAGGTCAGCCTGCCGACCCAGTGGTTGCGCAGATTTATATTCTGGCTATTGGCAGCGTATACCAGTCAGGTTATATTTTTGCCATGGATGACTCGACTCCGGCTAACACCAGTATCGGTGGCAAGGTCGTTGCGCTGAAAGATCAGGCCCCACCCATGCCGAATGGAAGTTTATGGAGTTCATCGCCATACCTTGAAAGCGCTGCGTTTGACCGAATTCCAGGGATATACCTGACCTCGGTTGCAACCCCTGTGTCATGTGATGGCAATTCGGATGGAGCCTGCAATTCCCGCGTGATTGTTACTCGATATTCACAACCCCGGATAAACCGAACGGTGAATTTATCCTGGTATGCAGCCGGTCTTTGCCACCAGACACAGGATGGATATTCAGACTGGTATTTACCGGCAATTTGTGAAATGGGGCCTGCCTCGCATGGCTCACGTTGTTCGACTGGCATGCCCAATATTGCGGATAACCTGGCCTTTTTGCTGGCCGATTCGTGTGATGGTGATGAGTGCCTGGCAGGGTACTACTGGAGTTCAACAGAAGATTATGAAGATGCAGCCACTGACGCATGGTTTCAGTATTTTGCTCCAAACGGTCATGTTTATCAGAATTTTGCGGTCAAGGATGGGCTGCTGGGTGTGCGCTGTGTTCGGGCATTAACCCAAACACGGCCAGGCCCTGGGTTTTGAACCAGGTGTGGTCCGCTCCAATAAAATATTTCTCCAGACCGGGTATGGCTTGAATGGTTGCGCTGGATGTCGTTGCAAAATAACGCTGGCCTGCACAATGAAACTCTTTGGTATTGCGGGAAGGATTGACCAGAATTTTTCCGTTCGGGACCCGTTTAATCAATTGCCGGATAAAATCAACAATCTCATGTTCACGCTCGATGCCGTTTTTCACACCGAGCAGATAAGGCACGAAAACGGTGTCAAATTCCGGAGCATCCTTGTTTTTAGACAGGTGGCTTATCTCGCCAGCATAAAACCGGATATTCTGGTCCAGTTCAAAATCGTCCTGCACTTTATTTGCAATAGCTTCGCGAACCAGGGACAGCATGTAAAAAATGTAGGAACGTCTTAGCGATTTTGGATTCAGCGCCCAGCACAAGGTATGCTTGAATGTGCCCGATGGCAACGTCAGCAGCGGAGGATACCAGCATGTCAGGGCGGTTAACAGTTCTCCAATTGAAGGGCTGTCTGGTGTTTTCCGGTAATGATAATATTTTTTAAACGCCTTGACCCATGCGATGGTTACAGGATCCTTGTCATAGACCGTGATGGATTTTGCTCCGGCTCCGGCAAATAAAAACGCGCTGTTTCCATAGCCCGGTATCACCAGAATGTGCTTGCCGGCAATATCCTTGCGGATATCATATCGCCCCGGTTTTTTTCCGGACAATACGAGCGAGAGATAGCGCTCAGCTCCCATGGGGTAGATCAAAACCTCCTTTTGATCAGTCCATCGGGTGATACGTTGTTCGGCCAGCCAGTTGATTTCCTGTTTGTCCAGTATGATTCTTGCGTTCCTTGTTTTGTTCAATGCGTCATCCCTGGCTATAAGCCTTGCAAAGTCTGTGCGATGTTTTGCTTTGTCTGGATATCGTGCGCAGACAATTCAACTGTTGCCTTGCCCAGTGCGGCGTACAGGGCACGTTGATTTTGTTCGGTTATCATAGCCAGATGCGCTTGTATCGTGGCAATATCACCGCGTTGAATCGGGCCTGTGAGCGATTTTTCCGGAGAGCGTGATTGTTGCAGATTGAATAAAGTGCCCTGCATCAGCGAAAGCATGATGTCTGTCGCCAGTGAATTGTCCAGCCCTGCCTCTTCAAGGCAGCGGGTTGCCTGTTCCGCCAGCGTAACCAGATAGTTGCAGGCATATACCCCTGCGGTGTGATAAACCGCTTTTTTCTCCTTGTTCACCATGAAGACCATTGAGCCAATTGCTGTAAACAGGGGTTTGATAACACGCAAGGCGCCTTCATCACCTTCCATTGCGCAATATGTGCCGGCATACTGCTCAAATGAACGCTCAGGATCAGCGAAGCTTCGCAAGGGGTGCACGCTTGCGATTAAAGCGCCGCGGGCCTTGAGTGCAATGAGCACATCCGAGCTTAATGTGCCGCTGCAATGCATCACAATGCTGCCGGGTTTAATATCCGTTTTGCATAATTCGAGGCAGATTCTTGCGATGCTGTCATCTGCCGTTGTAATCAGTGTGATATCGGCTGCTGGCATGTCCTTTATCGCAGTATATGCCTGACCACTCCCGATAAATCGGATTGCCTGGCTTGTGCTGTCAGGGCTTTGATTGATGATGCCGGCAATATGGACCAGTTCGCGGGTGAAAAACAGCTTTCCCAGTGTTTTTCCCACATTTCCAGCGCCAATAATATTCATATGCATCATAACGACAACCTTGACGTACCAATTGCGTAATTAATCATCAAATTTTACCATGTATGGCAACAGATTCATATGTATATTTTGAATCGTAACTTCTCACCCTGTCCGTTATCCCGATCGTAACGAGGGATCTATGACAGGTGGAATCATGCCATCATCTAGTGTGATATCTGACGACTTTGTTCCGCACCGTTGTTGATGACAGGAATGTCATTAAAAAGGGACTCGCCCAGTTCAAAACGGGCAGCAGCCCTTGCGAGCATCAAATTCCTTGCGGCCATATCATGAGACTGAATTTGTTGATCGATGTGCTGGTATATGAGCCAGGTGAGAAACATGGCCAGACTGGATTGAACCAATAAGGGGAGCACAGGCTGTTCATTGTCAAGGATGGTATTATTGTTTGGACGAAGCGATGTCCCGCCTATAAATACAAGATAAAAAACCACACAGAACATCATCCGGGCATTTCTCGCGGTCTGTTCCAGAGCTTCCCTGTCCCTGATATCAGCATTCAGTTTCATAATCAGGACTTCACCAGCCCGGGTTCGATCATGACCATCAGGCATCATGAAAATATCTGTTTCAGAATAATAGAAACGAATAAACTTAAGCAGTTTGCTGGTATCTTCCTTGCAGTTTTCGAGTAACAGATTGATGTATTGACTTCGCAAGTGACGTACGCCTTGCCTGGGGGCTGGTTTTGAAAAAGTACGGTGCATAGGATCTCCATTCCCTGGAATTATCACGAAATAAAGATGCTACCATTTATGGGAAAATATACAAATAGTAGAACGGGCAAGAATTCTGTATTGAATCAAGGCGCCTGACGGGTAGTAACAAGCTTGACCAGCAAATTTTCAAACTTCTTTTTGTTGGCGCCCCACAACAAAAAATGCTTGCCGGTTGGAAAGGTATACAAATGACAGTACGACTGATTGGCAGCGCAAACCTTTTTGATGTCCGGACAGGAAACACGGTTGTCATCTTCCGCCATGATGATGTCATAAGGTCGATGAATGGTCCCAAGCTCGTGCCGGTTTTCCTGATCAAATTTGTAAAGTTGCAGCAGGGCAGGTATTACGGTGTATTGCAGGGATTTTTCCTTTTCAAACATGGGTCGTGCTGTCGCATCACCACTGGCATAACCAGGGAATGTACAACCAAGGGCTGCGTAGTTGCAATATTTTCGCCATACACCATACAGATGGGCTTCTATCCGGCCAAACCAGGTATTGGTTTTAATATAAAATGATGGTGCATATAAAATAATTTGAACATCAGGCGGGATTTTATTTTCACTCAACAATCGGGTAACCAGTGCGCCGCCATACGACATGCCGACGATGGTTAGCGAGGCATACTGTTTCGTTAACGTGTTGATGGTGCGATCCAGGCTGTCCAGGATGACGGTATTGCAAAATTGGGCTGCTGTTTCAAGATTACGGCCGTGAAAGGGGAGCAGCGGGACATAAATATCACTGTTGACCTTGTCCTTAATATCATGAACCAGATCAGAGAAGATGGCCGGGCTGTCAAGAAACCCATGGACAAATAAAATGGCATGAGATTTGCCCTGCAAAATAGTGATGGACTGAAGGCCGTCAATGACTCCCTGATGATCCCGGGCATACATGTCCTGCACGCGCCTCTGGGCGGTGTAATCCAGAATTTTTCCACTTAACCAGGCCAGACAGATAATAATAATGATCAGATATGTCATGGCGGCTTTGAATTTGATTTTTTGCATTTGAAAAGAATACGGTGTAACAGTATGGGGACGCAAGAATAATTTGGCGGAGAGACAGGGATTCGAACCCTGGGAAGGTTGCCCTTCAACGGTTTTCAAGACCGCCGCATTCGACCGCTCTGCCACCTCTCCGTCACGGATAATATTATAACCAAATGATGTTTGCAACTGGTTTTTAATAAATTTCTGCTCTGTACGGTACGATTTTTAAAGCCGTCGTTGCGAGGAGCGTAGCGACGAAACAATCCAGTGGCCTTACAGATGCTAATGATTACACCAGTTTTTCATATAGGTCATCCCATTACTTGCAGAGAATAAATTTTCACGGAAATTTCAGTTAGCAAAATAGATTGCAATGGGTATAATGGGCCAGGTTATTTACTAAGCGGGTTCATGGATGTTTGATATGAAAAAAATAAGTATTCTGGTTTTGGCGGGAATGTTGTTGTCGTTAACAGCATGCAAGCATTGGTGGGGTGGCAAGGATGACGATGATAATCCTTATCAGGGCGTAAGTGCCAGACAATTGTATGCTGATGCGAAAAAGGACATGGGTAAAAAGGAATATACATCAGCCATCAAGCGCCTTGAGGCTCTTGATACCATGTATCCTTTTAATGATTATGCAGAGCAGGCGCAAATTGATTTGATATATGCCTATTATAAAAAGGAAGACTACCCCTCAAGTGCGGCCACTGCGGAACGGTTTATTCATTTATATCCTCGTGCAAAAAGGGTGGATTATGCCTATTACATGAAAGGCCTGGCTAATTTCCATCAGGTTCGTGGTGCACTGGCCAATCTTTTGCCCATGGATGATTCATGGCGAGATCCGGGCACGCAATCACAAGCTTATTCGGATTTTGCGACCCTGGTGCAAAAGTTTCCGGACAGTCGATATAAAGCCAATGCATTGCAACGTATGATCTATTTGCGCAATATGTTTGCCCAGCGCGAGTTGAATACGGCGACATATTATTATCAACATAAGATGTATGTTGCAGCCGTTGAACGTGCCGGTTATTTAATCAAGACTTATCCGCAAGCACCATCCACCAAAGGTGCGCTGGCAATCCTGTATTATGCAAATCGTGACATGGGATTAAACAAGGCCGCTGATGATGCAATGACTGTGTATCAGGCAACGTATCATTCTGCTCCCAAAGCACCTGCAGAATAAGTTTTCCTGTCTTCAGGAAATATTTAAAATCCGTACTTTCACGTGATTCTCAAC
Organism: uncultured Legionella sp.; assembly: GCA_964509745.1. Lineage (GTDB taxonomy): Bacteria > Pseudomonadota > Gammaproteobacteria > Legionellales > Legionellaceae > DDPF01. Next base: position 5,818 of record CAZDYY010000112.1, read on the forward strand.
TTATTACGGAACTCCGAATTCCCGTGGCTTGACCACGGGACCCATTTACGAACTTCAACATGGGCCCCGCGGTCGGAGCCGCGGGGATTCGAAAAGTTGAGAATGACGTTACTTTTATCATACGCATTCAACCTGCAATTTCTCCAAACTGGTCTATACTCAAAAAAAATGGGGCAGCATCATTTTTGCCAGGGAGATGAATCATGGATCCTGCAATCAAGAAAGAATTTGGCAAACTGGAAGAACAACGTGACAAATTAACCAAATTTTTAAATGACAAAGGTGATGTTGAAGCAAAACGATTAAAATCATGGCCATTGTTTAATACGTCCTGCGTTATCGCTGAAAATTATGATTCTGATAAAAGAAGAAAACTGAAACTGGAAATTGCAGTGGGTTTTTTAACTGAAGCCAAAGAAGAGTTAAAAAAATTCGGGATTCAATCAAATGCGTTCCATGATTTGGAAAAAGCGATACAATCCATTATTGACAAGATTGATAACATGACGAGCGTGCAAAAATACAAATCCCTGGTTAATGAAATGAAAGGCGAAACACAGGATTCTGGCGTTTCGCCCAGGCTGGGCAAGTAAACATTATACTGTTATGGAGATTATGTGGAGATCAGTCAGCAAATTGCCGTTGTAACCGGAGGTTCATCAGGCATGGGGAAGGCATGTGTGCAGGCATTGCACACCAGAGGAGCCCG
>CAZDYY010000113.1:0-3365 GCA_964509745.1 uncultured Legionella sp.
CAATTTTTTGCAAAACTGCTTTGTTTATGTCTGGATGTTTGGTATAATTAAGCCTTATTGTATAATTTTTAGATAAAAGTTGCGGTGCAAGCGGTGGGTAACAAGTCCACGTGACAGTGCACAATACACTGATGCTTAACCTGTAAACGCGAGGGAGTTTGACTTTGAAAAATAAAAAGAAGCCAATTATTCCATTGAAATTTAACAGTATCTTTCGTTTAGGCTATTACGATGAAGATATAGATGACACCTTGCCTGTTCAATTCAGTGCTCTTGCTGTAGAAGAAACAAGTAGCGATTCTGCCGGGGACGGTATTTCTGAACAAACTGAATGTATCTTGCAAGCAAGTCAACATAAACTCATTGAGATTATTATTATTCCCGTTCGTTATTTTGCTGACTGGGAAGTTTTGCAGACGATACAAATGCGTGAAGTTGCACATCAGAAGAAACAGGGCATCGGCGTTGTCATTGCCGCAACACAGGTTAAAACGCTATTGGATGATAATCTTTTATCACGGGAACTACTGCAAAAAGTCTATAAAATTTCCACCATTCGTCATGGATTTGATCATGAAAAAAGTGACGAGAATGCCGATTTACTTCAGGCACTTGCTTTACGATGTATCACCGGGGAATCTTCTGTGCTGACTGAAGTTGTGATTCGTGCATGCCATAGTGCCGGTTCTATTGATTATCGTACCGGAGAATCTGTCAAGTCTGCAGGGCGGCTAAAACAGGATAGTGAACAAACTGAATGTGATACAGGGACAGATGAAGAAACATCCCGGGCATTTCTTTGCGGGAACATTGGAAAAGCAGGCACGCCGGACTATAACGGATTGAAATCATTAACTATCCGCACTCAAACCGTTAGCGTCAAGGATGCTATTATTCCGGATTCAAGTTATGCCAGCGTGTTATATTCAATGCGCAAGAATTTGGATGATTGCCCGGAGTTGCGCTGTTTATCGGTAAAAGCATATTACAATGTCGTTAATCCAGTGCCTGAAAAGGAACCGTCACGCATGGGGCTGTGGTGGTCAAATAAAAGACCTGCTGATATGACCCATCCCAAGGCAGTGCGTTTGATTTCACCGGATTGCCAGGAGACAGTTGAAAAGCCGAATCATTTAACTCGACGGGTTCCTCCTTCCCCCGGGTCTTGAGGCGTGCTCTGGAAGCGATTGGCTCTCATTGCTATGAAATGGTGCGATCCTGGTGGCTTTATAAAAGCGATTTGGCAGGGCAGTATCCGCGGCAGCTTTCTCTGAACCGGGTCGTATATAAGCATTTTCAGGCTCCTCTGGCGAGGGGGTAACCGGGCCATAATATCCTTTTACCAAAAGATCAGGTATTTTTTCTTTAATGTCATTATCGTTACCAAGATCAGTTGCAAGTTTGGCCAGCAAGGCATTTTTATCCACAAATAAGCCACTATCCACGGGATGAGTTGGTCTGGTTTGTAATTCATAATGGGTTTGTTTAAGTTTATGTAATTCAGCTTTAAAATATTTGGTTCTATGTGACAAAATCGCTGCGATTTCTTCTTTTGCTTCGGCCCCGGGTTCTACAGCATCGGGCACTCTGGCATACGACTCGTCACTTGTTTGAGCTGTGCGATGGCCGGCACTGAAACATTGTCGCAAGGTAATTTCCCTGAGATGACAATCGCTGCTGGCGCTACATGCTCTGGTCAGTTGAACGATTTTTCCACACAACTCGTTTGTCTTTTCCTTGTTCTGTTCGGGTATCACATGCATGAGCGTGGATATTTTATAAACATGACTCAAATCAAGTTCTTGCAGGCTTTTTTCGTTCAGCATGTCAAGCTGGCTTTTTTCAAGAATGATGGCATGTCCTTCATGCCTTTCGTGTGCTTTATCCCGCATGGCAATGCCACGACAAACTTCTTCATCTGTTTTCCAGTCATCATCGACAATGATAATTTCACAGTTTTTGGTTGTCTTGCTTAAATCCTGTTTGATGTCATGCAGCAATTTTTCACAGTAGCGTTGTTTTATATCGTCCAATCCAACATCTTTCAAATGCCGATCATTTTTGGCTTTGGAAATCAGTGCAAGTGTACTTTCCAGCAACTTTAAATCGCGTGGAAATGCCAATTTCATATTATTGATCTTAATGCTTGATTGCTCGGTTTTCAGTTTATCCAGATTATCTATTTTGTAATTTCGGTTTGGGCTTTTATCTTTAACCAGGCAAAACATGTATTGCTCGAAGGTATTTTTTTCGTCTTCTGTTAAATCTTTATCGGTGGTTTTATCATTATTCAGTTTGATGACCAATTGTTTAATTTTATCTTTGAGCGCGTTTTGTTCCTGGACGGGAAAAGTTTTATTGTTTTTAAAGAACAATTTTGTATATTTACCAAGAATATTCGTTGCATCTTGTTCGTTGTTAATCCAGCCTTTGATTTTAAGAAGACTTGTTACATCCAGCGTATCCAGATGTTTAAGGTCGGGTTGTTCAGAATCCTCCAGCAACGCAGTTGCAAGTTTTAATGTATCATTTTCGTATTGTTCGCAATGGGTAGCCGTATACTTTGGTCCTGATTTTTCAAATACCATACTCGGTTTCATAATCTCACCTCGCGCGGAGACATTCGATTAATCATCTAAAATATTTTTAGTGCATATAGTACAGTTTAGTACAAAATAGAATATATTTGTGACTATTCAGCTACCGAGATCTCGACATTAAGGATCTAATAGAAATTATTCTCCTCGCTGCCGTTTTAGCAATACATACACCGCACCAGCCCCGCCGTCCTTTGGTATTGCACTGTGAAATGCCAGCACCTTGGGCAATTGCTGCAGCCAGTGATTAACATGGTTTTTTAACACCGGTTCCTCACCATGACGACTGCCTTTGCCATGAATGATCAGCAGGCAGCGATGACCGGCATGGCTTTGTTGATCGATAAAGTGACACAGCGTATCGCGCGCATCGTCGGGCCTTAAACCATGCAAATCAAGCCGTGCTTCCCAGCGGATCTCGCCATTTTTCAACTCGCGCAAGCGTTTGCGCGGGATAGCATGGTCACACCAGGCCAGAATGGATGCCGGGTTGACGATTTCCGTGTAATGACTGGAGAGGTAATACTCTGCTTTTGGTGTTGCGACGGGTTCGGGTTTGCGGCGTATGGGTGCTGGAGCAGCGGCAGGCCTGGGCTCTCGCCGGGTTTTGTTGTTGAGTGGCTTGACGGTTTTCATCATCTCCTGGAAGAGGGCTTTGTCTTCATCAGAGAGAGAGCCGGTTTTTGTCATGAGGGTCTCCGAAACGGGTTCGCCTGGTGTTCAAGAGATCCCTCACATTGTCGGGGGATAACGTCCTGTTATTATGAG
>CAZDYY010000113.1:3375-6375 GCA_964509745.1 uncultured Legionella sp.
TTGGGCCGGTAACCTGGTTCTTCCGGTGTATTATAATCCTCAGGACGGTTGCTTGTCGTTACCCTTGCCTTTGAAATTTCCCTGAAATCCTTTGTTATTTCAGCCGAAAGATGTTGGGTTGCTGTCTTTAGTCCATTAAATACCTTGATTTCCTGTTCAAGGACTTTGCTCAGCAACTCGATTTCCTTGTTGATGACAGCACGGCTAAAATTTGCAGCCGTTAAACCACCGGGTTTTTTCATGTCTGCTTTTATTCGTTCCAGATTTGCTTCTGCTATGCGAATGTTAGCCTGTACACCATCAAGCAATGGTTGATTGTTTGGCATGATAGGTTCTCCATGAATTGAATCCATTAATTTACTGATTACACATCAAGTATAGTATTCGGTCATTGTTTGTCAAAAACACACACCAAATCCCCGGGCATGTAATTTTTCACGCGGATTGTGACCAGGCGCTGTATAGCATACAATTCAATAATGTCTTTATTATCTAATTCCGGAGCCACCATGTCCGACTCTTATTCAATTGTAACCCGGGACTTCCAGTCCATCCTTGATTTTTTTCGTTTTGGCTTGTCTCGCGCACGTGCTGAAACACTGCATTATGGACATGGCACGGATAATGCCTGGGATGATATGTTGCGGCTTGTGCTGCGCAGTTTATCGCTGCCGGTTGATGTAGATCCGCTGGTGTTGCAGGCGCGTTTGACTGAAGATGAAAAACGGTTTTTATGTCAGCAACTGGAGCAGCGAATTATTGCACGGGTGCCGGTGCCTTATTTAATTCATGAAGCGTATTTTTGTGATTTAACCTTCTACGTCGATGATCGTGTATTAATTCCCCGTTCGCCGATCGGCGAAATGATCAAGGCTCAATTTTCGCCCTGGATTGATGAAGACAAGGTGGAGCGTATTCTGGACTTGTGCACCGGGAGCGGGTGTATCGCGATAGCCTGTTGTTATGCATTTCCGGATGCTCAGGTTGATGCGGTGGACATTTCTTCAGCAGCGTTAACCGTAGCAGAAATTAATCGTGAACAGCATGGTGTGCAGGAACAATTGACACTGATTGAGTCGGATTGTTTTGATACGGTTCCAGATGTTCGTTATGACATTATTGTCAGCAACCCCCCTTATGTCGGGGCAGATGAAATGCAAACGCTGCCCACGGAGTATCGGCATGAACCGTCGCTGGCACTGGAAACGGCAAACAATGGACTGGCCATTGTGGAAAGGATTTTGCGTCAGGCGAATGATTATCTAACTGAACATGGCATTCTGGTGGTCGAGGTTGGAAACAGCGAGTTGCCATTGATGGAGGCCTATCCGGATGTACCGTTTACCTGGCTTGATTTTGAGTTTGGAGGGCAGGGTGTATTTTTGCTGTCTGCCAAACAGGTCAGGCAATATTTTGGTTCAGCTGAATGAGTGGCAATACGTTCGGTAAATTATTTACTGTGACCACGTTTGGCGAAAGCCATGGCCCGGCCATTGGCTGCGTGGTGGATGGCTGCCCGCCGGGCCTGGCTCTGGATGCAAATGATATTCAGCCGTATCTTGATAAACGTAAACCAGGACAGTCAAAATACACCACGCAACGGCGTGAGGATGATCAAGTACGTATTCTTTCCGGCGTTTTTGAAGGCAAGACGACCGGCACACCCATTGCGTTGCTCATCGAAAATACTGATCAACGCAGCAGCGATTATTCAGATATCAAGGATTGTTTTCGTCCGGGCCATGCTGATTTTACCTATCATCATAAATACGGGCATCGTGATTATCGCGGCGGCGGGCGCTCGTCAGCACGTGAAACTGCGGCTCGTGTTGCCGCAGGTGCCATCGCCCGCTTGTATTTGCAGCAGTATTTGAATCTGGAAATCACAGGATTTTTGCAGCAAATGGGTTCTATCGAGGTGGCTTTTGAAGACGCAGGTGAAATTAATCGGAACCCGTTTTTTTGCCCCAACGCACATCAAGTTACAGCACTGGCATCCCTGATTGAGGATTTGCGCAGACAGGGGGATTCGGTTGGTGCGAGAGTTGGCGTGATGGCAACTGGTGTGCCCATTGGACTTGGATCGCCGGTGTTTGACAAGCTGGATGCGATGCTCGCGTTTGCAATGATGTCGATCAATGCTGTAAAAGGGGTTGAAATCGGGGCAGGATTTGCTGCTGTTATGCAAAAGGGCAGCAAGCATCGGGATGAGATGACTGCTTCAGGTTTCTCAAGCAATCATGCCGGGGGGGTACTGGGAGGAATTTCCACAGGTCAGGCGCTTGCGGTGAGTATTGCATTGAAACCCACCTCCAGCATTGTGACACCAGGCAAGAGTATCAATATCCATGGTGAGGAAATGACGATTGTGACCAAAGGCCGGCATGATCCTTGTGTGGGGATCCGGGCTGTACCCATTGCTGAAGCCATGATGGCGCTGGTGTTGATGGATTTGTATTTACAAGATAAAGCGCAAAATAAATAAAGAGGATCCAAATGTCTAAAAAATTAAACATCGCCATTGTTGGTGTTACCGGTGCAGTGGGAGAAACCTTCCTGACGGTTTTGCAGGAGCGAAAATTTCCAGTAGCAACATTATACCCTCTCGCCAGCGAGCGATCCGTGGGGAAAACGATACAGTTTTGTAATAAAAATCTGGATGTACTGGATTTAGGCTCGTTTGACTTCAGCAAGGTAGATATTGCCTTTTTTTCAGCTGGCGGGACGGTCTCTGAACAATATGTCCCTGTTGCCACAAAAGCCGGTTGTGTTGTGATTGATAATACCTCCTGCTTTCGTTATGACGCTGATGTGCCGCTCGTCGTGCCTGAAGTCAATCCTGATCGGATTGCTGATTACACGAAACGTCGCATTATTGCCAATCCAAATTGCTCAACCATTCAAATGCTCGTCGCGCTCAAACCCTTGCATGATGCAGTGGGGATTGCACGGATCAATGTTGCAACCTATCAGGCCGTTTCAGGTACGGGGAAAGACGCT
>CAZDYY010000114.1:0-6370 GCA_964509745.1 uncultured Legionella sp.
GGTACTGCGTTTACCCCGATTGTGAATAGTCCTGAAGTGGCGATTCTTGGCTTGTCCCGTTCCAGCATGAAACCGGTGTATGAGAACGGTGTATTTGTTCCCCGGCTGATGTTGCCTTTATCATTGTCCTATGATCATCGTGTGATTGACGGGGCGGAAGCAGCAAGGTTTACCCGTTTTATAGCAGACGGGCTCAGTGATATTCGTAAAATTTTATTATAATCAGGATTGAACATGACAGCTGAAATAAAAACAGACGTAATTAAAACAGACGTAGTCGTAATTGGCAGTGGACCCGGTGGATACACCGCAGGATTTCGTGCCGCTGATTTGGGTAAAGAGACCGTAGTGGTCGAGCGTTACCCGACACTGGGTGGCGTGTGCCTGAACGTTGGTTGTATTCCATCCAAGGCTTTGTTACATATTGCCAAAGTGGTTGATGAAACACATGAAATGTCATCTCAGGGTGTCACCTTTGGCAAGCCTGAACTGGATAATAAAAAAATGCTGGCATGGAAAAATTCTGTAGTCAGCAAATTAACCGGTGGATTAAATGCACTGGCCAAACAACGCAAGGTAAAAGTGGTGACTGGTACGGCCCGGTTTGATGGTCCAAATCAAATTGTTGTGGATGGAAAAGACGGCACGACGACCATTCAATTTACCAATGCGATCATTGCAGCAGGCAGTGAATCGGTTAATTTACCGTTTATTCCTGAAGACAAGCGTATTTTCAGCTCGACCGGCGCACTCGAACTGGCCGATATTAAAGGTAGTCTGCTGGTTCTTGGCGGCGGTATTATCGGGCTTGAAATGGCGACGGTCTATTCAGCACTGGGTGTGGATGTGACAGTGGTTGAATTCATGGATCAGCTGATTCCCGGCGCAGATAGCGATCTGGTCAATGTTTTACAAAAACGCATGACGAAAAAAGGCGTCAAGTTCCTGCTCAAGACTAAAGTGACTGGAATGGAGGCCAAAAAGGATGGGATTCATGTTTCAATGGAAGGCGCTCATGCCACGGACAAACCATTGTGCTTCCAGCAAGTACTCGTTTGTGTTGGCCGCAAGCCCAATGGTGGTACGCTGGCAGCTGAAAAGGCTGGCGTGAAGGTTGATGAGCGTGGATTCATCCCTGTTGACAAACAAATGCGTACGAATGTTCCGCATATTTTTGCGATTGGTGATGTCGTGGGTCAACCCATGCTGGCACATAAAGCCATACCTGAAGGGAAAGTCGCCGCTGAAGTGATTTGCGGAATGAAGCATTATTTTGATCCAAAATGCATCGCCAGTGTTGCGTATACTGATCCTGAACTGGCATGGGTTGGTTTGACCGAGAAAGATGCGAAGGCACAGGGCATTGCTTACGAAAAAGCCACATTCCCATGGGCTGCAAGCGGGCGTGCATTGAGCATGGGTCGTGAGGAAGGCATGACAAAACTGTTGTTCTGTCCTGATAGCAAGCGTATTCTTGGTGCTGGAATTGTTGGTGTCAATGCCGGCGACTTGATCGCTGAAACGACACTGGCAATCGAAATGTGTTGTGATGTTGAAGATATTGCATTGACCATTCACCCGCATCCAACATTGTCTGAATCGATTGCGCAAGCTGCAGAAATATTCGAAGGCACGATTACCGATCTGTACATGCCAAAGAAAAAGAAGAGTTAAGAGGAATAATGCAGACGTGCCGCGACTGGGTCGCGGCATCCATATTGGAATATTTCAAGAGCATTCAATGCCCGAAAATCTTCACCCATACTACCTTCAACAAATGGGTATAGAAACCTGGACTGTGCGAAAACCTACCGTGAAGACTGTTAAACTCATGGTTGTGGCAGATGCACTTGATTCCAGCCAGGCTGCCAAATCCTTGCTGGTTAAAATGCTGGGCAGCATAGGTTTGGCTCTGAAAGATGTCAGCATTAAAACCGGTTTAACCAGTAAATTGCTGGCTGAGATCGATATGAATCCTCCGTTATTGTTGTTGGCTGCTGGTAATGCAGCAGGGCAATTTTTTCTAAAGCAACCGCAAATAACTGGAACAGTGCACGCTTATCACAACATACCGCTCGTCGTGAGTTATCATCCGGCTGATTTGTTACAACATCCCGTAAACAAAAAACAGGCCTGGCAGGATTTGTTATGCATTCAGCAAATGCTGGCACGAACTGTCGCCTGAATGTAGGCGCCTATAGCTTGATTGAATTAATGCTGGGTCTGTCTTTGCTGGCGTCCATGGCATTGTTCAGCATTCCCCTCATATCCAGCCTGTATCAAAACAACCAGATTCAGGTCCTCCAGGATGACATCAAGTCCGCTGTACATTATGCCAAATCCATGGCCATGGTATCTGGGAAAAATGCTATTTTAAAGCCTTTGGGCAATTTACATGACTGGTCGCAAGGAATGGTGTTGCTGGTGGATAATCAACCGGTCCACACGTGGCAATGGTCCCTCGGGGATAATAAAATACTCTGGCGTGGTTTTCAGTCCACCGATTTTTTGCTGTTTTCTGCGGATGCAGGAAGAAATTCGGCAAACGGATATTTTCTGGTTATGAAAAATAAACAACCAGTGATAAAATTGATGATTAATCGTTTGGGAAGGGTTCGTGTAGATGTTATCAACAAATCAGCGCAATAAAAAAATTTATGAAACCATAACCGAAAAGCTCAAATTGGATAAACGGTCTGATTTCAGGGAAGCAATTGACGCTTTTACCCATAAACGATTTTTTTTGGCGGCCACATTATTTAGTATTCTTATTGACCAGGAAAATGCAACCAGTGAAGAAAAGTGGCTTGGATATTACTTTCGCCACTGTGTATACCGGGAAATTTTTAATTTGTATTCGCAAATTGAAAAGCGTATCGAATATAAAGAGCTTGAGTTAATGGATCATTTCAAACGGGAAGAAATCTCCTGGACTTTGCCTGGTTTTGAAATAAAAACATCGATAACGGAAGATTTCCCGGAAACTGAAGAGCAACTTGCTCAATCAGGAGAGGAGACCAGTAGCGACTCAATCAAGGCGGATGTCGTAGATAATTCCCCGGAAACTGAAGAAGAATCTGACGAGCAACCTGCCTCCTCGCCAAAACCAAAAAAAGTAAAAAAGACCAAAGCCCAACTGAAACAAGAAACGAAATACAGGCACATGCTAAGTCTGTTCAACAAGGGTAAATCATTGATGAATGCCAATGATTGCAAGGGCGCAATAGTCAAATTTCAGGATGCAATTAAAACCGGTCTGGCGACATTCGAAGTGTATATCAAGTGTTTGAGGGCATATGCGGCACTTGATTTAAACGAAGAAATTATGCGCACAACTGATGACATATTAAAAAAATTTACACCGGATGAACTGGGCAAAGAGTTCATGTGTGAGGTTCATCTGGTCAGTGCCCAGACAGCTTATATCGTAAATACCAGTCTGGAAGGTTATGAGCTGTCCTTGCAGCATTATGAATCGGCCATACCTTATGTAACACCGGGCACAGAAGAAGTTACAGCGATAGAGCGCGGGAAGCTTTCGATTTATTATGGGAAAATGAAACATTACGCCCGCGAGGTTTCCTGCACGCAGGGTGAACAGAAATTATTGGCACAACAGAACATGCTGGATCAGGCCAGGTTATTGTATGACGGATTTACACAGTATTTTGCTTCTATCCCACCGGATTTGCTATTGCCACTTGAGAGAGTGTGCGATATCCAGACATTTGCCGAAGCAGCAACCATTCTTGGCCACCATGACTTTGCCATAGAGAAATTTAAGGAAGTTATCAGATTGACGGTGGTTGAGGATGTATTTGCAAATGAGGCACACTTTAAGCTTGGGCAAATTTATTCAAGTCAGGGTAACTATGAAAAAGCCATCGAAACTTATTTGAGATTAGTACCTGTATGCTTTAGATTAAATAAATTTACAGAAGAACAGCGAGTAACATTGAGTAAAGCCTGTTACAGGGTTGCCATTAGTGCAGAACATCTCAATGATCTTCAGGGCGCATTGACATACTTCACTATGGCCACCGCATTGTTTGAGAGTGTACCAGCTATTCTTGGTCTTGATTATTTACTGAACTCAACGTTTGTCGACAATCCCGGCAGCACTATTTTAAGAATCGATCATAAAAATAAACCGGGCGGTGATGTTGCCGCCCTGCGACAATTAAATGAGTTTATGACGGGCGTTGAAGACCCACTGATATCTTCATATATGTGGGTCATGAAGGCGATATATTATTACAATATCGATGCGTGGCAAAATGCATATGACTGTTTTCAGGATGCGCGTGAGCGGTATTCCCTGACCTTGCTGGCGCAACATTATTTTGAAAAAGTCAAAATAAACCTTGAAGCACAGGACAATCCTTCAGCATTGGAAAAGTTACAATCGTTACCAGTGCACTGGCAGAGCAGAGCCCCACGGTTGTTCAGCACACAGGAAGAATTATTGAAGCACCTTCCGGGTACAACCCCCCCTGAATTGTTTACTTGCAGTGAGTTCGAGAAGATGAAACAAAGTTCCCGGGAGCTGGTGAAAATCATCAATCGGGAAGAAGGGAAGGAAAAAGAAAAGGAGGTTGTTGAATACGCGTTGGCTGCATGTACAGCATTTGCCCGTTACTTCGGGCCTGAGCCGAAACTGTCATCACCAAAAGATGCCCGGGATTACCTGTCATACGCAATTAGTGGCTATTTTGCGAAAGACTATGCATTGGCCGAACGATGTTTGCAAACCATTCTGGATGGTGGTTTTCCAGATATGGAGACGTGTGTTAATGAAAAGCTGGCCTCCCTGTATGCTGCTCAACATCAGTTTGACAAAGCGATTGAAACGTATCAAAAAATTGTACCAGTGAGATTTTTATTTGATCTTGTATCAAATGATCATTGCAGAGAGTATGGTTACAATTTATTTCGTCTGGCTGTTTGCATGGCTCATGCTGGAGATCTGGAGAGTGCGTTCAGCCTGGTTCATTATGCGGCTTTGTTAAGTCGTCATGGTGGCAGAATGAACGTCGGGGCCGCATTGGCCAGTGCCTGCCTGCTTTCATCCGGAGACATCACTCCGCAATCGATGAAGAACAGAAATCTGCTGTATCCTGTGTCCATGGAAGAAAAAGACATGCCTGCGATATACAAGGCCCAGCGCAGTCAGTTTGAAAGAAATCTTGAAATCATCTTATTGGAAGTGGATGAGTTTCTGTCTGTAGTGGATGAACCATTTTTATTTGCTTACATGCTGGAGTTGAAGGCGGCTGTATATGCCAAAAACAAGCGGTTGCCTGAAACTATCGCTTGCTACAAAGAAGCCAATGATCGCTTTGGTTTAACCCCGCGTGGGCAGAAGAAACTGGAACAAGCTGAAAAGTTACTGCAGATGAAGGCCAGTGTTTCGGCAATCAACAAGTTTGGTATTACGGCTGTTTCTGTTGCGGAAGAAAAACCGGTTTCTCAATCAGAAGAAGCGCTGTCGTTATGATAAAACGTCATCCCGAGCGTGCAGCGAGGGATGACGTAGCGGGTAAACAATAACCCCGATTATTTTCCTGGTGTATTGCTGCTTGAGCTGCCTGATATTTCCAGGGCAGTATTGTGTCCATTCACCAAAGCACCACGGTAACTCTTTGTTCGCAAGCCCAACATGTTAGCAGCACCTTTAATCGGGTTTGAGCCTGATTTTTTGGTGGGCTGTGGCTCAACTACCAGCGTTTCGGTTGTCACAACTGGCCTGGTTTTTGGTGACTCAGGTGTTGTTAAAAGCGCATTAATTTTATCCGTTGATTCGCTTTTTGTTTGTAGCGCTGGTTCTGGTGCAGGTTCTTTCGCTGCTCCCGGTTCGATGATTGTTTCAGGTGCAGGTTCAGCTGATGGGGTGTTGTTTTCTTCAGTAACTTTTGGTTCAGCAGTTGTGCGGTTTTGATCAGCGGACAGCCAGGTTGCGACCTTGACAGCAGGTTCAATAAACAACAGGGCTGCGGCACTTAGAACTGAAAAAATACCATGTGTGATTGAACCAACGGTGGCCAGAAAAAGACTCTTTGCAAAAGGGAGTATCTGGTTAAATTCGCCGGATCCGATTCTGCTCATTGACTGCTTTAACGCGTTATATGCATCAGAATAAAATGTTGAGGCATCGTTAATGTTTCCCCATAAGCGCTCTTTCATTTTCAAAAGACTTGCAAGACGTTCGCTAGTGTTGACTGTGGGCTGAGCCATATAAAATACTCCTTGAGGTATAAGGTTGAACAATGAAACCGTATGTTACAACGGCTTGTAAAAAAAAACAACATGGTCTTTTTTGGGGGGTTTAATCAAAAAAAACGCGGCCAAAGCCGCGGATGAGAGAATGGAG
>CAZDYY010000115.1:0-6370 GCA_964509745.1 uncultured Legionella sp.
TGCATCTTGCAAGGGAACTGTTCTGGGGCCTGATGTCATTCTTCAGCCCACCCCACCGATCGATTGCCCGCCCCCTCCCAAAACCAGGGGCAGCATTTATCAGGCGGGATATAGTATTGAAATGTTTCGGGACAGGGTGGCACATCGTGTAGGGGATGTATTGACCGTACGGCTGGAGGAGTCAACCAACGGAGAGTATCGCGCCAAAACCAAAACCGAAAAAGACGCGACACTTGATTTTCCCTTGCCTATCTTTTTTGGCAGGCCTGCTCCAGGGGCCGTTATTGAAACGGATACAAAGCAAAAATTTGACAGTCATGGGGATAGCAACCAAAGCAATAAACTGGATGGGACCATTTCAGTTACCGTGATGCAGGTGCTGTCCAACCGGAATCTGGTGATTCAAGGTGAAACATGGCTTACAATCAACCAGGGGTCTGAATTTGTTCAGTTGAGAGGGGTTGTACGCCCCGAGGATATTTCACCAAATAATACTGTCTCATCACAACGTATAGCCGGTGCCGAAATTAAATATGGTGCCAGAGGACAAGCAGGATATGCTACTGCCGGGGGTGTAATGACCAAATTGTTTAACCGGTTTGCGCCCTATTAACGAGATACCAGGAGGGTAGACATGAGCTCGATTTTCGAGATAGGTACGCGAAGTCTTTCCGCATCGCAATATGCGTTGTCTGTGACCAGTCAAAATATATCCAATGCCAATGACCCGTTTTACAGCCGGCGTGAAGTTGATTTTTCAGAAGCATTTGACAAGCTGTTTGGCAATGGCGTCAATGTCTCTGATGTCCGGCGAATATTTGACAACGCCATTAATAAAAGTGCATTAAAAATAACCGGAAATTATGGCCGCGCGTCAGTTCTCAATCAAAATATGCAGAATCTGGAGTCCATGTTTGATAATGGGAAGTTTGGCATAGCCGGTGCGATTAATGAATCAATCAATGTATTGAACGTGCTTAATGCAAGCCCTTCTTCCATGCAATCACGAAATTTATACCTGTATCAATTAAACAATATGGTCAGGGGGTTTCATGATCTTGAGAACCGGGTGTCAGCAGAACAAAAAAACATCAATAATGCCTTGAATACGGACGTGGATACCGTCAATGATACATTGCAAAAACTGGCACAATTAAATACCCGGATTGTGACAGCTTCGGCAGATGAAGCGCTGGACATACTTGATGCGCGTGATTCATTACAGAACAAACTGGCCAGTCTTGTTGGCTTTGAAAGCACTACCGACAGCAGAAATGTGTTGAATATTACCCTTGCCAATGGAACGCCTTTGTTGTTGGGAAATTCAGCATATACCATGAGTACCGCGCAATCTGCTACGGAGTATGGCAAGCTTGATATTTTAACAGGCAATCATCAATCACATACCATTGTTACCGACATGATTGGCAGTGGCGAAATAGCTGGACAGCTTGCATATCAAAATTATGGACTGGATATATCAAAGCAATCTCTGGGCCGTCTGGCGCTGGTGATTTCGCAAACGATGAATGATTTAAACCGGCAGGGTATTGATTTGCAAGGGGAGCCTGGCGGAAATATATTTAATGATCTCAACGAGTCCAGCGCCGCTCAAAATCGAGTGTTTAAAAACACACATAATCAGGGCGATGCCCGGCTCGAGGTGGTGATTAATGATGCAAAAAAATTGGTCAACAGTGATTACCAGCTTCAGTTTGATACACCATCGCATTTCGTTCTGACGCGAAAATCAGATCATCAGCTGGTCAGCTCGGGCAATGTGGATAGCCTTCCTTTTGCTATCAGTGCAGACGGGTTTTCCATCAATCTGGACAGTGGTCATTTCGCAGCAGGAGATTCGTTTACCCTTTCGCCAACGAGAAATGCCGCAAGTGATTTGAATATGGTTATCTCTGATGCAGGAAAACTGGCATTTGGTCTGCCGGGCGGGAGTATTGGAGACAATCGAAACGGGCTGGCCTTTGCAGATTTGTATCAGGAAAGTGTTCTGGATAATAACACCCTGAATTTCAGTCAGGCCTGTCAATCAATAAATAACACCCTTGCAGTAAATACCAGCAGTGCAAAAATTGCCTTTGAAAGCAATAGCATTATTAAACAGCAGGCTGAAGCCAGACGGGATCAGGTATCCGGTGTAAGCCTGCAGGAAGAGGCGGTTAATCTGGCCCGGTATCAGCAGGCCTATCAGGCCAGTGCACAAATTATTGATGTTGGACAAAAAATATTTGAGACATTAATTTCTTTGGGAAGGAGATGAGCATGCGTTTACCAACGATTACGCAATTTAACAATGCAATCAATAATATTTCCACCCAGTATGATCAGATTAGTCATTTGCAAACAGAAATTGCAACAGGCAAGGTGATCCAGTCTGGTTCGGACAATCCATTGCTGGCCAGTCGCATTAAAGATGCCGAGGACCTGGTTCAGTATTATAAAAGTTTTGAATTGAATGGAATTCTGGCGCAAAACAGAATCGCCCTGGTGAATGATCGTATTCAGGAGGGGGTTGGAATTACGGGGCGGGTTCGTGAGCTTGTCCTGAGTGCTCAAAATGATACCCTGAGCAATAATGACCGTGCCAATATTGCCACAGAACTGG
Organism: uncultured Legionella sp.; assembly: GCA_964509745.1. Classification (GTDB taxonomy): domain Bacteria; phylum Pseudomonadota; class Gammaproteobacteria; order Legionellales; family Legionellaceae; genus DDPF01. The sequence goes on from CAZDYY010000115.1 coordinate 2,624, forward strand.
AAACCCATCTGGCCAGTCTGGTGTCCATTGCCAATGCAAAGGACAGTGATGGCAATTATATTTTTTCCGGTATGAATGTAAATACGCCCGCATTTATCAATGATAACGGGGTATATTCCTATCAGGGAAGTCAGGATGCGACCGTGATTCCAGTCGGGAGTGGAACCAATGTTGTCTATAACGACTCAGGGGCACAGATTTTTGCAGGGATCAAGATGGGGAACGGGGCCTTCAGTGTCTCCTCTGATGCTCAAAATAATACCGGAACGGGTGTGATAAGTTCAGGCAATATAAGTCACAGTAGTAACCATGTTGCTGAAGAATATCAAATAACCATGGTCACCAATGGATCAGGGCAGTTGGCTTATCAACTGGTTGGCACGAGCAGTGGGCAGGTGATTCCAAGGCCCCCGGCTATTTCGCCAGAGGATGCGCCGGCTTATCATCCAGGACAAGACATTGTGTTTAATGGATTGAATGTGCAAATTACAGGTCAACCCAATGCGGGCGATGTGTTCAGGATAGAGCCCAGCCAGACAGACAATATTTTTAACCTGATGCAGAATATTATTAATACCTTAAGCCAGCCGGCGTGGTCTGAAAAGGAAAAAGCGAATTTTCACCAGTTGCTGGGTGAACAGGCATCTTCGTTCAACCAGGCAGCGAACCATCTGCAGACATATTTTACGGCAGTAGGCAGCAGAGGAAAAATGGTCGATGACTTTATCGATGTCAGTCAAAATAATCTGGTGGATGCACAAACGGCTTCGAGTCAATTATCAAATGCTGATTTGGGGCAGGTTGTTTCGCAACTGACGCAGCGATTAACAACACTTGAGGTTGCCCAGCAAAGTTACCTGAAAATTCAGGATACTTATTTTAACTTGTTCAGTGCGCGCTGATCCCTGCGCGAGGACGACATATTAAAAATTGTCGTGTACAGAGTGGGACGATATAAAAAAGTAGCATAAATCAGTTAATGAGATATATACTGATTGCTTGTATGTAAACAGTCAAACATTGGTGAAATATTCAACATGACAACACCCGGAATGGCCATATCCAGAGTAGATATCTCCGAAGCATTGTCTAAAATTCGGGCTATTTCAACCAGTTCAAATGTATTTGGTTCTTCGGGGGTCAATCCGGCTAATGAGACTAAATTTAATCAGGTGCTGGCCGTTGCCAAAGAGTCAATCGTTGGAATAAACAATGCTCAAATCCAGGCTGAATCCATGAAAAGTGCTTATATATCAGGAGATCCCGGGGTTTCTATTTCACAAGTCATGATGTCCACCATGAAATCCAAAGTTGCTTTTGAGGGGTTGCTGGTTGTCCGCAACAAGCTGCTGGAGGCGTATAAAGACATCATGAATATGCCGATATAAAGGTAGTTTTTTATGGATAAAAGTGTTGAGCATGTTGTTGATCAAATCAAGTCTATATTCGATTTCGATGTCGTTCGTCGGCTATTTTTTCTGGCAGGCATTGCTCTCAGCGTTGCGATTGGGTTCAGTATTTATCAATGGACGCAAGAACCACTGTATCGACCGCTGGATTACCGGGTTAACGATCAAAATTTTGCATCCATTATTGATGTTCTCGAAAAAAACAATATTCCATACAAGCTGAATGAAGCCAATGGCGTGATTTCCGTTCCGGCAAAGGACATTAACCATGCCAAACGCAATTTATCCACTGCCGGTATTCAAAAGGAGGAGGGGTTTAATTTTTCATTTTTGAATGATAAAAATAAACTGGGAAGCAGCCAATTTCTGGAAAGTGCACGGTATGCACATGCTCTGGAAGCTGATCTGGCGAAAACCATTGCGACAATTCAGGGCATTTCTTCGGCAAAAGTTAATATTGCACGACCACAAAATAATGTATTTGCTGATGACAATGCCAAAACAACGGCATCCATTATCATTAACATCATCCCGGGGTATGAAGGGGATAAAGAAAAAATACGCTCGATTATCCAGCTGGTTTCTGCCAGTGTCCCGGAACTGGATCCTGCCAATGTTGCGATTACCGATCAGTACGGTCACTACTTGTCATCCATGACCGATGATTATTTCATTTATAGCAAAGAGCAGCTGAATTATCAGCACTCCGTGGAGCATGGGTATGAAAAGCGGATTCAGACGCTGATCTTGCCTATTCTCGGGGAAAACAAGGCCAGTATTAATGTCAATGTGGAGATGGATTTCACCCAGAAAGAACAATCCAGAGAAGAGTATGATCCGGAGAAATCCGTGTTGCGCAGTGAACAAAGTACAACCGAGGGAAGTACTTCTGCATCCGGCCTTGGTGTGCCGGGGGCGCTAACCAATCAGCCACCGAAAAACCAGCCAGGTGCGCAAAGTGGCCAGACGGGTGGTGAAAGCCGGTCAGAAGAAGTCAAGAACTATGAAGTCACCAAATCAACAACGTATGTCAAGAATGATCCGGTGACGGTCAAGAGTATTTCTGTGGCCATTATTCTGGATAATGAAATGGTTTTTGATGAGAAAACCAAAAAAATGGTGAGCAAGTCACTGGACAAGCAAAAGCTGAACAATATTATCGAACTGGTGAAATCTTCCATTGGATATAATGAAAAACGTGGCGACCGGGTGACCGTGATTAACAGCAGTTTTGTCAAACCTCAAATGCTGGAAGAGATTACCGTGCATATGTGGGATGAGCCATGGTTCTGGGATTTGGTGAAAAAGTTTTCCGGGATTATTCTGGGATTTATCGCGCTGTTGCTTATCTATCGAAAAATCGCGCCGGATTTGATTCATGGCCGGGCAAAAAAAGAGGGCGGGAAAGCGGATTCCGGTGATCGAAATAATGCCATCACACCGGATATGATTAGAATGAAGAATGAACAAATTGAAATACTGAAGCAGCTGGTAGGCAAGGATCCCAACAAGGTATCGGGAATAATCAAGAAATGGGTTAATTATATTGCTGGGTATGGGCGAACATTGCGCCACTGAAATTTTAAAAAATCTAAGTCACAAGGAAGTGGAATCCATTGCCGAGGCCATGAATAATATTGGTGAAATTTCTGAACATGAAGTCATCACGGCGCTCAATGAATTTTTTAATGAAACCAATACAACCACCGGGATTAATGTCACCTCCAATGAATATATCCGCAAAACACTGTTATCAGCTGTCGGCCAGGATAAAGCGGGTACCGTGTTTGATGAAACGTATATGGCTGAAGAGTTAAAAGGATGCGAACTTTTGAAGTGGCAGCCTGTTTATTCCATTCTGGATGCGCTGGAAGGCGAGCATCCGCAAATTATTGCCGTTGCATTAATGTGTCTTGATACCGAGAAAGCGGCAGAAATATTACAATTACTGTCTCCGGAGCTGGGTAAAAACGTCATTAAACGTATCACAAACCCCGGTCCTGTTTCCTCATATGCCATGAAAACCCTGTCAGATTATCTTGAAGACCAGTTTACCCAGCCAGAAAAATTCAAGCTCATTACCTCGGATGGCGTGAATATCGCAGCCAATATCATTGCCAATATGGATGGCGAGGCAGAAAATGAAATTATGTCGTACCTGACGACAGAAAACAAAGCAGTTTATGAAAAAATACAGGACCGGCTCTTCCCGTTTGAGCGACTGGGCAAACTTGATTCAAGAAGCATGCAAACCCTGATTGCAGAAATCAGCAATGAAGAACTGGTGATTGCATTGAATGGCGCCAGTGAATCCATTAAAAATATGTTTTTCAAAAAC
>CAZDYY010000116.1:0-6331 GCA_964509745.1 uncultured Legionella sp.
CAAGCTGGTTTAAAGCCATTCCAGGCCCAATCGTGGTGGTTATCGCCGGGATTATCATGAATGAGTTTTTTGTTCTGAATAATTCAGTGCTTGCACAAACGACGCCTCAACTGGTGAACCTCCCGAAACACATCAGTTTTGCGAATTTCTATGCAACCATGCATTCTCCGGCATGGTCAGCCTGGTCAAATCCGAAAGTCTATTTGTATGCGGCGGTATTGACCATGGTTGCGTCTCTGGAGACGTTGCTCAATATTAAAGCCGGTGAAAAACTGGATAAAAAGCGACGCTATTGCTCCAAGGACAAGGAATTATTTGCCCAGGGAGCGGGCAATATGGCTGCTGGCCTAATCGGTGGAATTCCCATTACTTCGGTCATTGTGCGTACATCGATTAATATCGATATGGGTGCGAGAACCAAAATGGCAACCATATTACACGGCACTTTCATTTTGCTGGCTGTATTACTGCTTCCGGATGCCCTGAATAAAATCCCGTTGTCGTCTCTTGCGAGTGTTTTGATTTATACGGGTTATAAGCTCACCCAGCCTTCAATATACAGAAAAATCTACCGTCAGGGGATGGAGCGGTTTATTCCGTTTATTGTGACCATAGTGAGCATTGTTACCCTGAACCTGCTGGCCGGAATTATGATTGGTCTGGTCATCAGTCTGTTTTTTATTTTGAAATCAAACAGTCAGGTGCGTCTCGATATCATCAAGGAAATCTATCCGAATGGCGTAACCAACCGGCTGGTGTTACCGCAACAAACCACTTTTTTAAACAAAGCCTCTCTGATAGCTGAACTGGATGCTATTCCCGGAAAATCACAGTTGATTATTGATGCCAGAAACTCTGACTATATTGACAAGGAAATCATTGATTTCATCAAGGACTTTCAAGACGCGCAGGCGCCACTCAAGCAAATTTCACTGAATCTGATTGGCTTCAAGGATCATTACAATATCCATAATTACATCGACTTCATCAATGTAACGACATACGATGTGCAGTCAATTCTGAAGCCTTATCAGGCATTAAACGTATTGCGTGAGGGGAACCAGCGATTTTTGAAAGATCAATGTATTCACCGCAGCTTGAAAATTGACCTTCAACACACGGCTTCAACCCAGCATCCAATTGCTGTTGTACTGGGTTGTATTGATTCCAGGGTGCCGGTTGAAACGATTTTTGACATGAGCTTTGGTGATCTGTTTTGTATACGTATCGCCGGCAATGTTATCAATGATGATGTATTGGCCAGTATTGAATATGCCTGTCATGTGGTGGGTGCCAAACTGGTGATGGTACTGGGTCATACCCGATGCGGTGCCATCATGGCAGCCTGCGATGATGTGGAACAAGGTCACATTACCCAGTTATTGGGTAAAATCAAGCCTGCGATTGCTTCAGAAACAGAGACAGCTGAAAATCGCAATGGCAAAAACCCCGATTTTGTAAATAATGTGACCCGGTTAAATATTGCCAACACAATCCAGCACATCTATCACGAAAGCAGTATTTTACGCTTGATGATCAATCAGGAAGATATCGGTATAGTTGGCGCAATATATGACGTCAATACCGGGAAGGTTAATTTCAGGGATTTTTCGCCAGTCATTCAACAAATTAGTGAACAGGATGAGCCTGTTCTGATTGAAAAACTGGGCAAAGTTATTTCTGCTGCCAAACAAAACCATACACACCGGGAGCCCCAATGAGATCATCACAATGGATGATATCCACATTAAAAGAAACGCCAAATGATGCGGAAATAGTTTCTCACCAGCTGATGCTGCGTGCTGGCATGATTCGTAAACTCGGATCGGGCTTATACACATGGATGCCGCTCGGATTAAAAGTCTTGCGCAAGATTGAACAGATTGTTCGCGAGGAGATGAATCGATCCGGGGCTATGGAAGTGTTGATGCCAGCAGTACAACCTGCCGAGTTATGGCAGGAAACCGGTCGCTGGGAAACGTTTGGCGGACAACTGCTGACCATGCGTGACAGTAACGACCGCAGCTATTGTTTTGGTCCGACTCATGAAGAAGTAATCACTGATTTAATGCGACATGAATTGCAATCCTACAAGCAATTGCCTGCCAATGTTTACCAGATTCAAACAAAATTCCGTGATGAAATTCGTCCCAGGTTTGGTGTTATGCGGGCACGTGAATTTATCATGAAAGATGCCTACTCGTTTCATTTGACGCAGGATTGTTTACAACGTACTTACGATTTGATGTATCAGACCTATAGCCGGATTTTTGATCGTCTTGGCTTGCAGTACAGGGCCGTTGAAGCCGATACGGGCGCCATTGGCGGGTCTTATTCTCACGAGTTCCAGATTCTGGCAGATGCCGGTGAAGATTTGATTTTCTACAGCGATGCCAGCAGCTATGCCGCAAACATCGAGCAGGCAACCAGTCTTCGTCCTGAAAAAGCCACGACTTTACCAGACAGGGCAATGACAAATGTTCCAACCCCGGGACAAAAAACCATTGCGGATATTGCAAAATTTCTCAAAATACCTGTTGAACAGACCGTTAAAACACTGATTGTTGAAGGCGAATCGCAACCCCTGGTTGCACTGGTGGTGCGGGGAGATGATGAGTTAAATGAAATCAAGGCTGCTCGACATCCTTTGGTCAAATCACCTTTGCGATTTGTCGATGAAGCCCTGGTGGTCAAAGCCCTGAATGTGCCCTTTGGTTCAATTGGGCCGGTTCATCTGGATATTCCTGTGATTGCTGACTTCAATGCTGCGGCAATGGAATCGTTTGTTTGTGGTGCCAATGAGGCTGATCAACACTTTATTGATGCTGCATGGGAGCGGGATGCGCAGTATCAGGAAGCATATGATTTGCGTAATGTGAAAGAAGGTGATACAAGCCCCGATGGAAAAGGCATTTTGCATTCCTGTCGGGGGATAGAGGCTGGTCATATTTTCCAGCTGGGTGATAAGTATGCCAAAGCGATGAATGCGGCAGTGATTAACGAGTCCGGTCAATTGCAAACCATGATTATGGGCACGTATGGCCTTGGCATCAGCCGGGTTGTCGCGGCTGCGATTGAACAGCATCACGATGAAAATGGCATTATCTGGCCACAATCCATTGCACCGTTCCAGCTGGTGATTATTCCCATCAATGCACATCGAAGTGAGATCGTTAAAAATACAGCCGACGGATTGTATGACAAGCTTCTTGCGCAAGGAGTTGATGTTTTACTGGATGATCGCAATGAACGCCCGGGGGTATTATTTGCTGATAGTGAACTGATTGGCATACCGCATCGTCTGGTCATCGGTGAGCGTAATCTCGCTGAAGGCATGGTAGAGTATAAAGCCAGGACAGGTGGTGAGTCGCAGTTGATTGCACTGGCTGATTTACCTGAATTTCTGGCTGGATTGCTTGCCAGTCAATAAATTTCCAGGACAATATGAGTACGGCACTGGTTTGGTTTAGACAGGATCTGCGCCTCGCAGATAATCCTGCATTTTATGCAGCGTGTACAAATCACACCAGTGTAATCCCGCTGTATATTCTGGATGGAAACAGCTCACTTGGCGAGGCGCAGTCCTGGTGGCTGCACCACAGCCTTAAATCCCTGAAAAAGTCATTGTCAGAAACAGCGGGATTAAACCTTGCATTGCGCAAGGGTAATCCGCAGGAGATTATTCCGGATCTAATCCGCAAGCACGCCATTGATACCGTTTACTGGAACCGGTGCTATGAACCGGTGAGCATCGATCGGGACAAACAGTTAAAGTCACGTTTGCAGTCCGAAGGCGTTGACGTTCACACTTTTAATGCAAGCTTGTTCAATGAACCCTGGACAGTTAAAAACGGGAATGGTGAGTTTTACAAGGTTTTCACACCATACTGGAAGGCCTGTCGCCAGCGGATGTCAGTTCAGCCAGTCAGGAAAATAACACAAAGACCTGAGTGTATAGACGTTGTCAGTGAGGAACTTGATGCCTGGCAACTGTTACCGGAAAAAAACTGGGCATCGGCATTTTCACAATTCTGGACACCAGGTGAAGAGGGCGCCCAACACCGTTTGCAGGTATTCATCCATGATCATCTGCAGGGTTATAAAATTAACCGGGACTATCCAGCAAAACCGGCAACGTCTCATTTGTCACCACATTTGCATTATGGCGAGATCAGCCCGTGGGCAATCCTGCGAGCCATTGAATATGCAAGAAACGAGGCAGGTTATGATCTGGCTGGTGCAGAACACTTTTTATCAGAACTGGGCTGGAGAGAGTTCTCCTGTTATTTGCTCTACCATTTTCCATCGCTTCCGACACAAAATTTCAAACCGGAATTTGATGCTTTTCCCTGGCAAAATGATCAGCAGTTACTAACTTGCTGGCAACAGGGCAAGACGGGTTTTCCTCTTGTGGATGCCGGTATGAGGGAGTTGTGGGCAACAGGCTATATGCACAATCGTGTGCGGATGATATGCGCCTCATTTTTAACTAAAAATCTGCTTATTGACTGGCGACTGGGAGCGGACTGGTTCCTGAATACCCTGGTTGATGCTGATTTGGCAAATAATAGTGCGGGCTGGCAATGGGTCGCGGGCTGCGGAGCTGACGCAGCCCCTTATTTTCGAATATTCAACCCCGTGCTTCAGAGCCAGAAATTTGACCCTGAGGGAACCTATATTCGTCGCTGGGTGCCAGAGCTGGCTTCATTGAACAACAAAAGAATTCACGCGCCATGGGATGGCGTAAAATCTGCTGGGGGTTATACAGATATCAATTATCCCTTACCCGTTATCAATCACCAGGAAACCCGGGCAAGGGCGCTGGTTTTTTATCAACAATTAAAACGGGGGTATTAAACCGCAGTCAGCCGTCATTGCGAGGATCGCAGCGACGAAGCCCGATTGTGTCACGGCACTGACGGCTTGTTTATATTCAGGATTAATGCTACGAATTCATCAATCTCTGTTTTTAATTTGTTATCGTCTAATAAATCCGAAAGAACCAACCTCTCTCGATTCAGCGGATTATCAGCACGTCTTTGCAGATGAGCTTGAATCCACGCTCTTTCAAACCGTTGCATGGGATGTTGTTGAACTTTAACAGGATCACTCATAATTTGCAGTGATAATGGACATATATATTCTGGTGGAATTTCTCCCGTATAATCTTTCAATGCAATGCTATTAGGACCGTCTTCCAATGATAACTTATTGTTCTGCTGTTGATTTATTAAATCAGCACGCACCTCGAATAGATATCCAAAATCTCTTATTAACTGATGTTCAGTACTCAACCAGTTATCATAACTTGTTGGAGGTCGTAATGAGGAATATTCTTGCCCAAGCTGGTAAATTTTGTCAAGTTTGGCTTTTTGTAACGCCTTTTTCATGGAAGCGGATATATCTTTTGTATTACCTGCCATGATGTTACCCCTTTTTAACGCTATAGCTGTGTACATGACAATTTTTAAAATGTCGTCCCCGCGAAGGCGGGGATCCATCCAGCAAAACGCACTGTGCCTTGTCAAGAATGGATTCCCGCCTTCGCGGGAAAGACATAATCAATTTTTGTCATGTACAGAGCGCTATAGTTTTAAGTATAGATTCCTTTCATGAAATATCAAAATACTATTTCAATACTATTTCGCAGTCAACGCCTTAATCTCATCCATCCGGGCATTAATCCGTGCCATTAAAAAGCGATCTTTCACAGCCAGGGTCTTTGCCAGTTTCAATTTGCTCATCGCAGGGCGGAATTCTCCCTGTAACATATGGCATTGAGCCAGGGTAAAGTAGGCATAATCCTTGTGATGGCTTTCTGCCTGTGCACGGGCCAGTGCTTCACACACCGGCAGGTCATTTTTGAATTGCCGGCTGGCCTTCAGCAGGACAGTAGCCGCTTGCTCTGACTGATTGGCAGCCATCAAGGCTTCGGCATATTCTGAAATGGCAGCGTAATTATCAGGATAATTATTTTGCAGCTCGCGCAAGCGGTGGATGGCGCTGGTATAATCATGGTTGCCTGTTTCAGCCTGCGCCATGGCAATTGCATAGAATAAATTATCATGATCCTGATTCAGCAGGGGTAACATGTTCTCCTTTGCCTGGGCATACTGGTTGTTGGATATCAGCGACAACACCTGTCCATACTGGCATGCTGCATGGCTATTGTGCTTCTGGCATTCCTGGGGGTAATACCCTGATAATCGCTTGCTGTCCTGGGTTGCCGCGTTTCTGATCAGTTCCTTGAACAAATGGTAATCCAGACTGTCCGTATAGCTTTTTTTAATCAGGTGCAAACTGCGATTTTCTGCTTCTGCAATCCGGTCAT
>CAZDYY010000117.1:0-6215 GCA_964509745.1 uncultured Legionella sp.
TGCATCAGGCAGGCGGCCAATCGTTCGGAGCAGTGTTTGAGTGCATCAGGCGTTGTGCCCAAATCATTACCCTCTTCATCGAGTAAATTACTGATGGCTCGCATGGTAATGACTGGCACGTCATAATATTCCGCCACCTTGCAAACTCCAGCGCCTTCCATTTCGATTGCCAAACATTGATGCTGTTTGATTTCACCAAACAGATTTTTGGGGGAGGGGAAGGTGTTGCTGGTCGCGATAGTCCCTGTTCTGGTTTTATCAAACGCAAATGTGTTAATGATATCCTCGGCAATAGAGTAAACAGGGTATTCAAACGTCAGATTTTTCTCTGTATGCGGATCCAGAAAGGCCTGCTGATAAGGTGTATCACGCAGGATAGCAGGCAATTGATGCAGATCCACATCAATAACCCGATTGGCTATCACAATATCAGCAATTTGCAGATTGGCTCCAATGCCACCGGCCACACCACAAAAGATAATCAAATCAGGTTGTAATTTTTCACACAGCAGCGTGGTTGTCATGGCTGCAGCGCTGGTACCCACGCCTGATAAAGCAATAACCACATCATGCCCTTGCCATGTGCCCGTCCAGCACCGGCATTTCGAAATGCGGGTAGCTTTTAAATTTGTAAAATGCGGGATGATGATGTTCAGCTCATCCTGAAATGCACCAAGAATGACGATACGCATGGGGAATTCTACCTTTGTTTTACGATAAAAATTGTTCATAATTATTGCATGTTGCAAAGTGTTTTTCAATAAGACACAAATAGTCACTCCCCAGACCTTAGTCCATTATGGACATTGATAAAACAAATTTATTCACAACCCGGGGAGTTACCACAAATATAACTGTTTTGAAATCCAACCAATACGCCTCGATAGTATAAATATTGCGTTCTGCATAAATAATTGACAAACAGGATTCTGTTTTGTTATATTTGCTCTTTTTGTGGCGGATTTATGCACTGTGAATAATTTCCGGGTTAAAAAATGGCGGCGCTTCAGCAAGTTGTTTTGTGGATTGTTTTTGGGTCTGCATTTTGCAACCTGTCTTGCCATGGACGTGCCCGTGTATGATTTTTCAATCACACCGTATTCTCAAAACGCCAGTGATTATTTGTCTGCCAATAAAGAGCAAAATGCCGGAAATTTGTTATCTGCAAACTATCAATATTCACAACTAAAACAGTTCTACAATCATTATTATGCCAGCGATGCACAGGGATTATCCCCATGGAGCGCGCATGCGGTTGCTGAAGTGATGCCCCTGGTTGAAAAAACCGAGCTGGATGATTTGAACAAGTTTAACAATCAAAACCAGTCGGGTAACAAGGAGTTTTATGCGCAAAACTTTAAAGAACTTGATAAGGCCTGGTGGGAAAAAATTCGCGACAACATGGATTTGCCAGCGCTGGCGGCCAGTGAGTATTCAGCAGAAAACCGGGCCATTTCAGTTGCGAATACATTCGCTCGCTCATTGCCTGAAAGCGCTCCTGCCTTTTTACATCCGACCTTGCCAGGGCAGGGGTTTCCGTTTGATCACTTGCAGGAATCTGTGATTTGGGCAGGAACACCGCTGTATGTATTTACTGTATCAAAAGACAAGGCATGGTCTCTGGTGTTAACGCCGGATGCCTATTTTGCGTGGGTTAAAAGCGATGATATTGCATATACGTCTGCCGAATTTATTCATCAATGGCAAAATGCAGCCCGCAGAGGTCTGGTTGCAGTAACCCGGACAGAAGCCATGATTGTGGATGACCATGAGTCGCTTCAATTCAAAGGGTTTATTGGTGCGGTGTTCCCGAAGGCGCAGTATGATGATCGACAAACATCCATCCTGATTCCTGTGAAACAGGATAATCATCAGGCTGCAATTAAAACCGGGTATATCAATGCAAATGCAGCGACTGAAATGCCACTGGTTGCGTCCCGTAACAATATGGTCAATATTATCAGGCAATTACAAAATCGTCCCTATGGCTGGGGTGGTGCGTATTTTTATAATGATTGTTCTCTGGAAATGAAAAGTATCTTCACTCCCTTTGGTATCTGGCTGCCCAGAAATTCGGGGCAGCAAGTGAAATCGCGTGCAACACTGGATTTGTCAACATATAGTGTTGATGATCGTATTGCCTTGTTGAAAGAAAATGGTCATCCGTTCATGACCATTGTGAATATCGGTGGTCACATGATGCTGTATATTGGAAACAAGGATGTGGAGGGCCAGGGTCTGTCTGCGATGACGTATCAAAATGTATGGGGAATGAGTCCGGCAAGCCATGACAAACGCTATGTCATTGGCCAGTCGGTATTTCTACCGCTACTCAGGTATTATCCTGACAATCCTGATGTTGAATCCCTTGCCGCCAGGGCGACATTCCGGCTGGTTTATCTTGATGACGTGTGAGCCGTTACGTGTTAACTTTATTCTGATATTGATTTTTAAGGACAAAACCGTTGCTTAACACACAAGATTTTCGTTTTCTATGGCAGGGAAAGCACGTCAAACCATTGCTCCCTGAACAAGCCGGTATGCTCGACCCTATTGATATTCGCGGCAAGGGCCGGGAGCGTGCACTGTTGTTGTTGCACGGCTTTTCTTCATCTCCTGCCGTGTTTCGTGCCATGTTGCCTGATCTTGCAATGTATGATGCTGTGGTATGTCCGGTATTGCCAGGACATGCTGAAAGTATTGCTGCGTTTGGCAAGGTGAAAGCGGCTGACTGGATTTCTGCAGCAGAAGTGGCATGCAGTGCTTTATTCCAGGCGTATGATGCCGTTGATGTGATGGGGCTTTCTCTTGGCGGTATTCTTGCCTGTCATCTGAGCAAGCAATTTAATCTGCACCGGTTGTATTTGCTGGCTCCGGCATTATCACTGCATATGAATGTACCGCTGGTTCTGTCAGGTGCCCGTCTACTGCATAGGCTGGGGTTTAAATTATTGCGCAGCAGGGGTGGAAATATATATACCAGTGGTTATCCCGAGCTGACCTATCGCCAGTTGCCGATCGCGACGATCATTGAAATGTTGACGTTAATCCGGAATTATACGTTTGAGCCCCCCCAATGCCCGACGGATCTGTTTCTTGGGCGATTTGATCAACTGGTCAATTCTCCCCGTGTGGCGGAGCTGTTTTCAGCGTCGCCAAATGTGACAATCCACTGGCTGGAAAATTCAGCTCATGTATTGCCACTGGACGGTGATATAGCGACCATAGTTGCGTGTATTAAATCGCATCAGCGATTATAACGTGTATATTCCTGCAGATTGGGCAGCTCCCATTCACGCATGTCTAGCACTGATCCGTCACAGGCCATAAAATCAGCTTTCATGTCAGGCAGGTGATGGAAATAAATATTGCTGGTATCACTGGCGAGCGTATGCTGGGTTTTGACAGCAGATATATCTGCTACAGCATGGTCGAATGTTTTGACAAATACATCGGTGCCGCGCATATAACGACCATTAAACCGGGCGTGATCTTTTAATGCAACATCCAGTGTATTTGCTGTACCAGCTATTTGAATGAATGCATTGTTCTTCGCTCGAACTCTCAGCACGTCTCCCTGTACCCAGTAAAGGCTTATCCAGCTGTTGCCGGACGCGTGCAGACTGGTGATATGCATCTCGCCACCCAGCTGAACACGGGCATTGCCTGATGTCTTGATCTGGTTCAGAGAGCCGGTAATACCGGTAATCCGGCTGCGCCCGCTTCCTGAAACATCAAGTCTGTGTAATTTTATTTTTCCATCCAGAGTCGTGTTGCCCTTGTTATGAATCGAAAGATCAAGCCAGCCGGATTGAAGGTTTTTTCCGGTTATTGTACCTGTGCCCTTGTATGTAAACGAGGTGATGTATCGAACCGGGATTTCGACAGATACGCGGCCAATAGAACCGGGTGCTTTACGTTTGGTCACTTGCAACAATCCATTGTTGATGTTTATTTCAACAAAAGGAAAGCCTTGCTGGTTGCCATGTAAAATAACGCGGCGTTTTGCATCACCGGTATAGAGTGTTACGTCGATGTCGCCTTCGACCTGTACATGGGTAAAGGATCCGGCAGTGCGGGTTTGCATGTTGTCCTGGGCAGGAATGGACGTTGTTTTGCAGTTTGTTAATGAGAGGATTAATAAAATGAGTGAAATCGACCGCATGAACATAACCCGCATTCCTGATTCGCAATAATCTTCCTACATTAGATGAAGTTGCCCTGTTACGCAACTGGTTCGTTATGCAGGGGCATGCTAATATGTTTTGACTTGCGCGGAATATAAAACATGTTTGCAGAACGAATCCTTTCCTGTTCAATCATCGTACTGGCTTTGTTAACCTCACTTGCTTTTGTCGTTAATGATTGTTTTTTTCAGTATCCTGGAAATATCTATATCCCGTCTGGTGCTTTGCTGGCGGGGTTGAATCTGTTGTTCATGTATGCCGGGCTTGTTCTGTTGTCGGGACGTGATGGAAAAATAGCGCAAATTTTCAAGGAACTGATCTATTTCTTCCTGATCATGGCGTTGCTTGGACTGGCCACCACTGCTGTGCAATACACACCATTTCCTGTTGTTGATCGGCATATTCTGGCGCTTGAGTCGTTTTTCAGGGTAGACACCCGGGCATTAATCGCCTGGGCGCATGCAAAACCGGGGCTTGTGACTGTGCTCGATTGCATCTATGCTTCGCTGGACTATCAAATGTGTTATATCCCTCTGGTGATAATTGCAGCCCGTCGCACAGATTTAATTCGTGAATATTATTTCCTGTTAATTATCACCGCACTCACCGGATTTACGTTTTATTATTTTTTCCCTACAACCGCTCCAGCCAGTGTATTTGGAGGCGAGTATTTTAGTGAAGCGCAGTGGGCAACATCGCTTAAGTTTTTCCAGATACATCATCATATTCAACCCCAAACGATGGAGGGCGGACTGATTGCCATGCCTTCGTTTCACGTGATTTGGGCCTGGCTCTGCCTGTATTTGCTGAGGACGTGGCCGATGGCCGTCAGGATTTTTTTGCCGGTCAATTTATTGTTAACTGCATCCTGTGTGCTGCTGGGCTGGCATTATGTGTTGGACATTGTGGGCAGTGTCGTGGTGATTTGTA
Source organism: uncultured Legionella sp. (assembly GCA_964509745.1). GTDB lineage: Bacteria > Pseudomonadota > Gammaproteobacteria > Legionellales > Legionellaceae > DDPF01. Next base: position 5,118 of record CAZDYY010000117.1, read on the forward strand.
TTGCGCATGGTTTATATTTTCTGGCTTGCAAGAACAGGAGCAGCATGAGGCACAGTGTGACAGGGGAGCTCAGTTTATTTGGCCAGCCCCAGTCGAGACACCATGCAGAGACGGTATCGAGCACTGACAATATGAGGCTTGAATAGATAAATTTAATGCTGAGCGCGCTGGCAGATTCTAATGCCCGGTTTTTGATGATTTGTGGCAGGGTATACAGAAGAAAACCTGCGCGCGACAAATAGCCAGCGGTCAGGATAGTGTGCCTGGCAAGGGTGGCATGGGCAGAGAGAAAAAACAGGGCAAGTGATACCCCTGTTGAGATGATGATTGTCATATTGAAATAAAAGAATAATTTGCTGCGCTGCGCATGGTAATGGCGAGTCATTTGCAGATGCTGGACCATTAACAGGGACAAACCGAAAATTGAGACACATTTGTATTGCCATTGAAGATTATTTGCAAACCCGTAGATTAAATCAAGATAATAACTGGCAAATAAAATACCATGCATGCCCGGGCTTAACTGAGCAAGATGGCCGGGTTTTCGATTGTGCAAAATTTGCGGTATGAAAACCCAGAGATAGAGAATAAAGGCGCTGTTCAGACTGATTGCCCCAATCAAGTCCCGGTTTATCATGTAAATAACGACATGTCAGGGTAGATCGGCGGCAAATCATCGTATCTGGATTTTTTGACTGATTTTTCAGGTCGAAAATTCTTGACCGCGCGCCACAAGCCCTCACCCCGCCACGAAGCATAACCATTTTTGCTATAGAGCGCCCTGGTTAATAAATCGATTTGGTTTTTTAAATCCGTGTCATGGATCAGCGCGTTCAGCTCGCCAAGGTTTGATATGTTGTTCTCTGGCCATTGCTGGCGTCCCCAGACCAGTAATGCATGGTGTGTTTTGACCGGATCGTTAATGGCGCAGGCTTCATGCAACCGGACGGGTGAGGAGGGTTTGATCAGATCAGGATGAGGCTGCGTCATGTTTTGTTCTGGCACAGGCGTAATCTGTGGTTGCAGGGGGATGCTGTGCTGTTGCGGGGTCAGGTTGTGTTCCGGCAAGGGTATGCTTTGCGCAGGTTTGATGGTGCG
>CAZDYY010000118.1:0-6202 GCA_964509745.1 uncultured Legionella sp.
CCCATTTCCAGAAATGCCGTCATTCAATTGCACCACAAGCAATTTTTGCAGCAATACCACCAGAAACGCGGACTGAAACTGGCACAATTTGATGCACTGATTGAATTATATGGCGTACTGGATGATCTGCAAAAATACCTGCCAGCTGATAAAAATGACGCTGAAAATCAGGAAAAAATAACCATCGTTCAACGACTGAAAGCCATTCTGGAAGGCACCAGTCCACGATTCGATCATAACTATGCCTTTTCAGTCGTGGATGAACTGCCCTCGATCGCAAAAGCCAGGCCCGATACCGTATATTTCAGAAAAAACGGCAATGCCATCGAATATGCCTTGCTGAAAACAGCATCGGCTGGCAACAAGCTGGAGCAGGGCACATTGTCTTCTGTCATGCTCAAGTCCATGGGCATTGATCTGGCCAGCCAACCCTTCATTAACATCGGCTTGCAACGCACCTTGCAAAGGCACCGGCTTGCGATCCTGAAAATCACTTCCGGCAACGGCCATACACGAACAGACAAGACAAGAGCCCGTCCAGGCGAGCGCCTGAAACTGTTTCACCAGTATCTGGCCGACCATCCTGAAGATTTGGACACCCTGTCCGCCAATCATGATGGTTATATCCATCATTGCCTGGAAAAGTTGTATAAATTAATGGAAACTTTTCTCTGGTTGTTAGGCTGCTCGGGCAAACCGCAAAATTGCCTGACAAAAGCCGAGGTTGTCAACGTTCGCAGTGAAGAGTTACGTGCATTAAACCACCAATATCACGGACGATTTTTTGCGACAACGGGTCAGGCTGGTGAAAGAACCATGGACAATTCATCCAGAGCGGATAACCAGACCTCTTTAGAGCAGCATTCCGCCAGGGTGTGATTATAAAACTTGCCCCCTCCATAACAAGCCCCTACAATCAACCCAAAAGTGTTTTTGGCTACAGGGTGTGTCATGCCAGGTTATCTGCAACCTATCAGGGAAGTTGTACAATATATCCACAACACTTTGATTGGCTCGCAAACTGACCCAAAGGTGATCAAATACACCGGTATCCGTCAGGACGAGGGTTTGCCCTATCCGGAAGATCATGCCTGTCAGTATCAACCCGTTCAAATCATCCGGCTGAAAAAACTCGGCAACGCATTGTACACGCTGGATAAAAAACTTGACGACCTGGAAAACGGCAATGTGTTTTCAAGGGTTAAAAGTCACTTCAGTATCAAGCAGGATATCGAAGCGATATGCCATGAAATCCATGCTGTTCTAATCAGCTTCAACACCGAAACCCGGCACGTGTTTACGCCCGACATGAATACACTCTTGTCCTGTTTATCCGTGCTTTATCTGGCAGGATCACATGTTTTCACGCCGGCTGCTTCGGTAATTGAAATCACCCGGTCTCCCTCCATCAGCAAGCATGCAGGCCTCGTTACCGGGCATGTGATAGACCAATTAAAACCGGTTGATTTCCTCACCCGGCTGGCAGGCAATCTGTCCCGTCATATTTATTCGATTAACCAGACCATTAAAACACATGTATTAAAAATTCCCCGGCCATCATCAACAATCAGCATGGAACAGATCACCTCCATGCTCAATAAAAAATCCGCTGAATGGTCTGACACCATCCATTACGCACGCAGGGACCCCCTGTCTTTTGTGATGGCCATGCCTGCTGCCATCGAGCAAATCAATCCGTTGCTGGAAGCAATACTCCTTGAAACCACCGAATTGAGCGATACATTGCAGGAAGCCATCCGTCTGTATTTAACCACATTAAAATATGGCATATTAACCCGCGTATTTTCCTTTACAGACAAGCTTGAACTCCAGTTTCTGCGAAATCCGGGAGAATTGTCCGTCCCGCTGATGGCAGAAATCAAACCCTTGTATGCGACCATCATTCAGTATACCGGCGCATACCTTGATTTATCCGGAAAAGACCGGCATTTGGCATACATCGAGGATGCCCGCTTTATTGAGTTACGCCTGGAGCCTGTGCACGAGGGATTGCTGGACATATTGAACAGTCCAGACAATCCCTTGAATAACCCTGATAACCTTTTCAGGATAGAACGCTTTGAAGCCACCATTGCGTCCGTTTATGAACACGCCAACATGTTCGTATTTCCGCTGGATGAGGCTGACAACATCTTTGAGCGGCCTGAATATATCAATATGAGCAACGATAACACGCTGGATGTTTCGCAATACGATATCAAACGCCAACATCGCCTGCAGTGCACTGAGTTTGCCTGCGATCAGTTACTCGAAGCATTAAAGACCTTGCCTGGACAGAACCCGATCACTTTTCAACCAGACTATGTGCCCTGTCTTCTCCGTGACAAGACAGCCAGACATGAACGCAATACCCTGTATGTCAACATTGAGGAAAACAATCTCGTCTATGAAATCCATCAGGCAAGCAAACCCCGTATTCTGCATTTAAGCCCGCTTGCCGGTGTTTTGCAAGCAGGGCATACCGATTGCTATATCTGGGATGCAACGATACGCCAGCTTGCCTATATTGCGCCAGACGGTCAGCTGCACAAGGAAATACCCCTGCAGGATCAACGCCTTGTCAGCGCATTTATCCTGTTAAAAAAATGGTACATGAAAACCAGAAAAAATCTTGCACTGGATTTACCAGTAAATTTATCAGCAAATACCATTGCTACCCTGATTACATCCAACAGCGATCATCAGCCCGATTTAGTGCAAACAGGAACAATACCCCTTGAAGAGCTCCATTGCAGATTAACATCACTCCAGACAATCGATGACATCATGCCCTGTCTGCCCCGCATATACAGCACGCTTCTGGAGCGGGGCCACATCCAGGATGAAACACTATCACGATGCATCCGCTGGTACAGTGTCGTTCAACCATGCCTGATCGCTGCATACCAGAATAACCGGGAAATAGATATTCATGCACTTGATCAAGCGGTCGTTGATTTGTTTTCCGGTCACATTGAAAAACACAAGGACAACACCCCGCCATCTCTATCAGTCAAAACGTTTGCGACAACATTACATCATCTGAAAACAATCCTTGCGGAAAAACAAACCGTTCCGAAGAAAATTCGTCATGTCAAAGCAACACGATCAGAAGAAAATTCACACCGGAAATACTCTGAGTATGTGACTGAACTGGAACAAGCCATTTCCCTGTTTCATGGCAAACTGGCACATGCCTGGCAACAAGCCCTGAAGCCGGCACAGGAAGGCATTCCCTATCCTGAAATTAGCGGACAGGACACCATCAGCAATATATTTTCCCTGATATCGGACACAAAAAATATTGTCAAGGCGCTTTCTGACAGCATGCCTTGTTTCAGGTCCACGGAAAAGAAAAAACACCATCCTCGCCAGGTTGATACCATCAAACGCATCACCAATCTGGTTTATTATCTCAAACAAGCGGTACTGGAAGCAGAAAAGGAGCAGGAACACCAATCCATGCGCTGGATGCTGGGCCACCTTGCCTTGTGCGGCTATGAAATATATTTGCTGATAAACACCATTTCAACCGATCCGGATTTGTCTGTTGTTTATCAGGACCTGCTGTCCGGAATTAAAAATCTCTACAACTCACTGACCGGTGAATACCAGCAATATGTACCCGCACCTGCTGAAAACACATCTTTACTGCATATCATCAATATCGTAAAAATGTTTCCAGAGCGATTATTACTGGAAGAAAGCACGTACAATGCAAAGCTGGACGAGTTAAAGGCCAGCTCCAGACAAGCTGCAGAAAACATGGAACGTATCCTGAACAACCACAGCCAGTCTATATCATACCCGGCGCTGTTCCTTGATCTGCCCGTGATCGTCAATTTGTTGCATGAAATATGTAACAGCCTGTTGCACTTTTCACGCACCACCAATGACACGTTACTAAAAACAATTCCTGCAAAAATAAAGGAAATTATCAACAAAGCCGACGGGATCGAAATCAACAGGGGGATTCATCATGGAACCCTGTCTGATCCGGTACAGCAAATAATGAGCGAATTTTATGCCGGCCTGATTACACCCCTTATATTAAACATAGACAAACGAATTGAATTGCAATGTGATGAATCATTGCTGCACCAGCGGGTGAATACCGTTCAAAAACACCTGGACGCTGTAAAAAGGAAAAAAGAGGAGCATGAAAAAGCCATACAATCCATGGACAATATTTTAAACCATTGCCCTGCAAACGAAGACCTGGAACTGTTGAAAAAAACATTAAACGGAACACATCTTTATCTGATGACCATCGAGCAGGCGAGAAAAAATGACAAACGTGATTGCCTGATTTGGAACAGAAAAACACTGGAGATGGTTCATATTCATTCTGACGGCAGGGAAACACCCGTTCAGCTGAAAAACACCTGGGAAATCATCCGCTTTATCAAAACAAAAATCAGCAAACCCGGAATTTCAAGCATCACACTTAAAAAGGAACCTGCCCCGGAGATCTGCGTGTATCTCTATGAACATGAAATCATTGATCACATTTCAGCATACAGTGATTTTGTTTTAAAACAACGCGGGGTCAGTATCCCGGACAACACCAAAACACTTGAACATGATCAACATGCCCTGGCACAACTTTGCAAGGAACATTATGCCATTTCGCTGGCTTCGGACGAGCTGGAAATTGATACCATCAGTGAAAAAATTCTGTCCCTGAAAAAACTGCAAAGAACCCATGCCATGTCACATCCCGTCATAAAAAACTTCTTGCTTGCCAAAGATGCCGAAAAAAAAATAAAGGCTGTAAACATTGTCCTGCGAGCATTTCATCATTATTTAAATGATGCCGAACAACAATGGACCACGCAAAACTCACTGTTTGAAAGCCCTTCAGGCATTCAGGCCAAGCGAGCCATACTGAACCAGATCCAGCAAGTAATTGATAGCGATGATACATCGCCTGGGAAAATTAACCGGATTAAAACCGCCCTGGTGCAGGAAGGCGTAATGGATACCTTGTTAAACTATAGCCAGCATGAGCCAAACTACCTTGTGAAACTGTGCGAACTGGTGTTACGCATCTTTGAAGCCGCAGGTTTATATACGCCAGCCGTGCAATTGCATGTTGATCAATTATTTGGAGCCGTGGAAAAAGAACCGCTTCCGGCACCGGCGAAAACATGCTGCAGTTTTCTTTTCTTTTCCAGACCGGAGAGAACACACTTTAAAACAAGGGTGGATGAACTGAAAATTGACCTTGGGCTGATTGCCCGGGGAATATAACCAGGTTCAGGATGGGGATGAGGCATTGTGCACGATAAAAAATGCTGCATCCTTGCAGCAGCGCACGTCCGTTGCCTCGCTCCCTGCGTGACATCATGTCAGACAATCCATGTTTTCCCTGTCGTCCTTGTAATAAACAGTATAGTCTTTTTACAAACCGTGTCACGACGCCAATGGATTATTATCTTGCAAGAAATCTCTTGGATTACAGGCGGAAATCTCTTGGAGCAGAAGAAAAAATGCCCCTAAAGTTTTACCTGAAGCTGCCGATTCAATAATCATGCTGTTCCGAAAAATAATAATTACAAGGAGTAGGCGATGTCAAAACAACATGGACTGGAAGATTCATTTCTTAATAAATTGTGCCATGAAAAAACGCCAGTGTCTGTTTTCCTGGTCAATGGCATTAAATTACACGGCATGATTGATGAAGTTGATGAACACGTTATTACGTTGAAAAACACCATCACACAAATGGTTTACAAACATGCCATTTCTACTGTGGTTCCATCTCGTATGGTGACGGTCGGCGATGATAGGCATTCCTGACGTTCCCGGAATGCATCGCTTCTTTCAATGTATCCGAGGTTTGGCCTCCATAAAGTATCGTGCTCAGCTCGCCTTGCGGGTTGAGCACATAGGTCACTGGCACCACTCCCGCTTCCCTCAGGCCAAGAATATTGGCCGTATTATGCTTCAATGACGGATACTGGATATTGAATTTCTTCACCAGTCGCTGCTGGTGACGTACCTGCATGGCATCGTAATTTACGGCAAACACAGCCACATTGCCTTGCCGGTTATGCTTGTAAAACCGGTTCAACTCGGCAATTTCATCCAGACAAGGCTGACACCAGCTGGCCCAGTAATTGATGAACACCCACTTGCCTTTCAGCGAGGATAAAGCAATCTCTTCACCATCCAGCGTTTGTAAAACAGGTTCGGCCAT
>CAZDYY010000119.1:0-6191 GCA_964509745.1 uncultured Legionella sp.
CCTGGCACTGGTTCCGGCCTTGATCGTCATTGTCTGTTTTGGTGAACAATCGATTACCTGGCTGCTGGTGAGTTCCCAGGTATTCCTGAGTTTGCAATTGCCGTTTGCCATGTTGACCCTGTTGTTGTTGAGCTCGAATGCAAGCCATATGGGGGAGCTGGTGAATGGCGTCTGGATGCGCTGGTTCGGCTGGGGGTGTGCGGGGATGATTGTTGTGGCAAATGTGGTGTTGATTTTTGAAATTTTGCGGGGATGACATCCCCGCACAGAATCAGGTATTAAAATGCCCGGCCAGGCCCAGCATGATGGACTGTACATTCAGGCTGACAGAATCGATGGTGTTCGCAATGACATTTGTCGGCAACGTTATGTTGTTTTTTTTCTCTGATGGTTGAGATTTTACTTATGCGGGGTTTGTTGTTCTGGTGACATTATGCATTTCGCAATTAATCCCCCCGTCATTGCCATTCAGGCACAACCGGACTTTTATCGGGATATCGATAAATGCCCCCTTGTTCGGGGTGAACAGGTTGAACGGGTAGTCTACCCGGATGAAAGCCGGCGTTGTGTTACTGACTGAAAAAAGACAGGGCGCCACGAGATTTGATGGGCATATCAGCGTGTATCCTGGCGACAGCTGTGTGATGCTGGCGGACTGGTAGGTTTTGCCCGGAATCGTTGTAAGCACCTGTAGCTCATCATAATAAATGTAACCGGTACTATTAAATTGAACGTTAAACAACGGTCCGGTTTGTGCTGAAGCTACAGATGCTGCAACCAGACCGAACATGACACTTGCAATTCCTGATCTCCATTTCATGGTGTTCTATTCCTTGATGATTGATTACTTTAAACGTTCACAGAGCACACAACTGCATTGGCATAAGTATTGCCAGTCTTGAGTGCATTGAGGATTTGGTTATTTCCGGTATTGAATTGTCCCTGACCGAAATAGAAAAATCGATAGCCGCATTCAAGTGGCAGCTTGCCAAAAACATTGTTCATGCGCAATCCAGCACCGGCCATGACAGAAAGTGTGGTGCTGGTTTTGTCCGGGAAGGCATTGTTATCCGGCAGGGAATAGCTGGTCAGCGGGGTTTCCGTGTAATTGGCGGTGCGCATAAAATTCGGTCCAATACCGGCATCAACGATAATGTTGTACTTGTCGTTGCTGTTTTTTACCCGGGCTTTTGCAGCGAGATACACCGGGGTATTCTGGATGGTGTAGTGATAATTCAGATTGGTGAACAAATGTTCCTGGGCGATGGTACCGGATACGCCGGTTTTCCCGAAGTAGTAGCCGTTAATGCCAGCTGCCAGCTGAAAACGGTCTCTTTCCAGTGTGTCGACAAAATAGCCTGTGCCAAAGAGCCCGCTGGTTCCCTGATGGTTATTTGAGCTGTACTGGTTGCCAATCAAACCCTGGATATTAATATCCTGAGCCACGCCCTGGCTTGCACCAAAGAAGCCGAATTGCACAGGCACCATCCCGTGTTTCAGGCTGAAAGCATGTGACGCCACGGGCAGAGCAAGACAGCAACCAATAAACAGACTGATATTACGTTTTAGCATGATAATCATCCCTGATTAAATTAAAGTTGTAACGATCCGTGAATACATACTAAGGGTTTTTATTCCATTCAACAACCCGGGTCCCGATGCTGCTGCACTTATCCCTGAAGTGCATACTGGATTCCCAGCGCCAGAACGTAATTGTTGTTGCCCAGTCCCGCCTGGTTATCAAGTCTTCTTGACTCTCCAGTGAAGGTATCTTCAATGACTGTATTGGCCTTGTCGTTTGAGAAACTGGTTCCGGAGGCTTCAAAAAAAACTTTTGTTGCCTGATTGAAATAGTAACCGGCAGAAAGGGTTGCCGAGAAAAAGGTTGAACCGCTTCCACTGTCGGTAAAGACCAGATCCCGCAAATAATGTTGATCCGTGTCAGTTGCATTGATTTGTGGGCCAACTTTGACGGTTGCGGCCAATTCAACCTGATTCATGAGGTACTTTCCTGTCAGGCCAAGATAAACCGTTTCGAAGGTTTGCTGATAGCTGATGCCGCGCAAGTTATCCGGAAAACAGCCTGTGTATAATCCATTTTCATACTGAAAACAGCCGCCTTTGGCCAGGAAGGAAAAGGAACTTTGCGCATAACCTGCTGTGACGCCCAGTTTGGAGTGTTGTTGTTGCAGAAACCATCCGCGAAGATTGACATCAATATTATTGGCATAATCAAGATCAGTGTCGGGGTGATTCGACCAGTCTGTCCAATGGGTTTGAGCCGGGTTCATCCAGTCATAATCATTCATTGTGGCACTGTTTGTGCCAACTGTTCCCCATCCATTGGCATTTGCCGAAAGCCAGGGCAAAACGTCAACATTGATTTCACCTTTCAGAACGGACGCACCATTGATTGTCCAGTTCAGCTCGCTTAGTTTGCTGCCGTCTTCCCGGTATACATATTCATTCGATTCACCACCAAGGTAACCCACAGCAGCATTGACTGAAAATTTGTTCATCGGATAATGGTTGCTCTCATTCACAGGTTGAACCGAGGCAAAACTGCTGACAGGGCATAAACACAGCAGCAAGGGGAGGCTTTTTATTATTTTGATTTCCATGGGGTTCTCTCAAGGTTGAATTCGCGCGGAAATATACCCTGTATAATGGGTGAAATCCAGTATGGGGTTTTGTGAGGTATACTGAATGGCTTGCGGGGCGAAAATTATTGCCGGGTGTGTCGGGGTGACGATGAAAAAATTTGAAAGTATACAAGTCTTGCGTAGTGTTGCAGTGCTGCTGGTGCTGCTATCTCACTTATTGAAGGTGGAAGAAAAATACAGTCTCACTCAAGTGATACCCGATATATTCTCAAGCGGGATATCCGGTGTTGACATTTTTTTTGTGATCAGTGGTTATATCATGGTGTCGGTAACCAGGAATAAATTTCAATCATCCAAACATATTCTGCATTTTCTTTATCAACGGTTCACCAGAATTTATCCATTGTTCTGGATCTATGCCACGCTGGTTTTACTGGTTTCTTTTCTTAATCCGGAATGGGTTAACCATGGCGCAAGCATTGATATGTTTTCATCATATCTGTTATTGCCACAGGATGGGATTCCCTTGCTGGCGGTGAGCTGGACCTTGACCCATGAATTGTATTTTTATCTGGTGTTCAGTGTGCTGCTGTTTTTCCCTGAACGTTTTCTTTCTGCCGGGTTGTTGCTCTGGGGCGTGGGGGTGGCGGGATTATCATTTATAATGCCTGTGGATACAGCTGCACAGAAACTAATGCTTAACCCGTTAACGTATGAATTTATCGGCGGGGCGATGATTGCCCTGGTTTGTTCGCGAATGAAACCTCTGCCATTATACACAGACCGTCGTTTTATGATGATTGCCTTAACCGGTTTTGTTTTCATGACCCTGGGTTATCAATGCTGTGCAAACCTGATCATCAGTTCTTGCTGGTGGCGGTTGTGCGTACTGGGTATTCCTGCCATGCTCATTGTGTATTGCTTTGTGCAAAGCGAAAAAAGCGGGGTGGTGTTTCCGCAGTTTCTGGTGGCCATGGGTGATGCCTCTTATTCTATTTACCTGTCGCATGTGCTCATTTTAAGTGCTTTGGGTCGTGTATTGCTCCCTTTGTCTTCTGATTCCCTTATCGTACATATCATGATGAGTACCCTGCTGGTCATGGGGTCAATATTCTTCGGGCTGGCCAGTTATCACTGGGTTGAGAAAGTGATACAACATTACGCCAGAATGCCATGGTGGAGAAAATTATCCATGACGCCTCGGGTTGAAACAGGCAAATCGGTTTGATACTTTGCAGACATGGCAAGTATGGATAGTCCATCAGGCCATTTTATTTTCTTTCTGCAAGAATACGCTCAACCGTATCCACAATGGTTCGGGTTTTATGATCAAACTCGATATTTACCTTGTCATTAACTTGTTTATTGGCAAAATTGGTGAGTCGCAGGGTTTCCGGAATGAGATGCAGATAAAATAATCCCTGCTCAGGAACGGTATCTCCCACCGTTAAACTGGAACCATCGACAGCAATAAATCCTTTGGGCAAAATATATTTCATCCATTCAGGCTGGCATCGAATGACAAGGGAAACATTGCCGTTATCCATGATTTTTTGCTGAATCACACCGGTTCCAAACACATGCCCCGATACCTCATGCCCGCCCATTTCATCACCCATGCGCAAGCTTCGTTCGACACTCACAAGGCTTCCCTTGTGCAATTCATCGAGCGTGGTTTTATCCAGCGTCTCCTGTATCGCCTGAAAAGTCACTTGTGTGCCTGTGATGTTCACCACGGTTTGACAGACCCCATCAATTGATACGCTGTCACCGGGATTCAGGTTTTTGGTCAGTTCAGGTGACAAATTAACGGTATAGCTGATTAAACCAGGACTTCTGGTCAGGGCAACGACTTCAAATAATCCTCTGGTAATGCCGGAATACACAGGATGTCTCCAATCGATCGGGATTGGAAATGATAGCACTATAAGTTCCGTTCAGAAATAACATGAACGTTGGGTAAGATGCTTATTTCAATAACCGTTGTGGATAGTCCCCGGGTGGAGATGTCCGGTAACTTTCCTCACGCGCAGTTCTTTTCTCTTTAATTTTTTGCGTACGGGCTTTCAGATTTGCAAACAACGTATCCTGAGCCAGCAGAAGTTCGGTTGTTTGTTGATTTGTTTCTCCGGCAAGTTGCAGGGGGTCAATAGCTGGTTTTTTTGATTCCTTGCACGGCTCCATGATGAGTTATCTCCTGTGGCAATGTGTTTGCAGATGCTTTTACACAGTATACGTCATTTATTGTTTCGTTAAAGACCTGGCGTTTTGCTTTTTGGGAGTAAAGTGTTCAGAATGAAATGACGTGATATCTGCCTTCATTGATGATGTTTTGCAGGCAAGATTAATCAGCTGTTGAATCAGGAGTAAAATGGATTATGCCCAAACGTTCCGGGATTTTCAGTCAGAGGCCAGATAAAAAATATGCCAGGGCAAACCTTCATTCCCCGATACCTGAATCAGAGGATGAAGGGTTTAAAACGATGATAAAGGCACGGATAGCAGAAAACCTTGGTGCAGACCCTGTCCTGATGGAGAGTCGCAGCTCACCCGTTTCCAGTCTGTGCATTAATGATAACCGGTGTTTCATTTTTTATAGTCCACGAGAGGTTGCGCCTGCCAATTTTGGCAAAAGATCACATTCAGATAGCATGGAGGATATACCTGTCTTGCAGCATGCCATGCATTCAGATTTAATGCTGTTAAACGATTTTGATCATGATGTGATAGCTGATCTTGAGAAAGAAAGGGCAAAAAATGCGCTGTTACAACAGCAAAATAGTGCATTGCGGGAAAAAGCGGCCACACTGTCAAAAACCAACATGAAATTGTCAAGCGAGCGACGGGTCATTCAGGATAACGTTTCCATCTTAACTCAAGAAAATGCGTCATTGCGTCAACAGGTTAACTCTTTGCATGAATTACAGCGTTGTGTTCATGATGCCATTGATGAGCTGGACAGGGAGTTTGGTGTCCCGATGGATAAAGGGCTATCGCCTTGAATCATATCATTATATCCGTTGACGACTAATAACAATCCTCATAGACTGGGCTTTTTTTGATTACAAGGAAACGCGGATGTTTTTTGCTTTGGTGTACAGGCTGAAAATATTGCGCCCCGTCCATCGGCTTTTTAAGGAATGCCATGTTTGATGACGACCTGTGTTTAACCACGATTCCTGGTACAAATTCAAGAACGATGATTTGTTTTCATGGTTATGGCGGTAATTATCAAATTGCCGCTGATTTGAAAAGCAGCGGTTTGGTTGATGCCACGTTGATTAGTTTTAATTTCCCTGATCATGATCTTCAAGATAAAACATATCATCCTTCGCAACTGACATTTGGCACAATGAATGAATTGCTGCCGGCACTTTATGTTTTGAAAAAATGTGTCATTGATGAGCAAATGGAATCGATTGATCTGTATGGACGTTCAGCGGGAGGCGGGGCGCTGATCAATCTGGTTGCCCTGTTGAATTCTGATCATTTTAGCCAGGAATTGCAGCAAACAGGTATTGGACAGGAAGATAAAAGCAGGTTGTTATCAGCAATTGAAAAAGGACTGGTGATTCTTGACGTCCCTTT
>CAZDYY010000120.1:0-6180 GCA_964509745.1 uncultured Legionella sp.
TTGGCGGGCTTGCGTTAAGTTTGCAAATTCACGATGACCAGGCCATACAGGGCATTTACCCGGCTGCCAATGATGCAATGGACGTTGCCCGACAGGCAATAAACCGCCACTTATCCATGTTCGAAATATATCCTTATAAAGATCTGGAACAGATCATGAATAAAAAAATCGCTATACCAGATGCTCCGACATGCCAGGGCGGCATAGATGAAGTTGAGCCGATTGGAAATGATCATCGCTTTGTCCGGGTACGTGGATGGCTCTTTGACTCTTCAGCTAACAGATCACCAAAATTCATTCAATTGATAAACGACCAGAACAGGATCGCGGGCTTTGCCATGTCCGGACAAACAAGGGCTGATCTTTCCTCCAGGATCAGCAGGAGGGCAAAAGGATTCATTGGCTATTTGCGTTTGCAAGACACTGGAACACCCCTGCTTGTGCAAGGACAAAAACCGGCTTGCACGATCAAACTGGATGTCCCGGCATTACCCCGCCTGTTAGCAACAAATCATACGGAACCTCAATGAACAAAAACATGAAAATCATTCTTCCCGGTGGTGCAGGTCTGGTTGGACAAAACCTCGTTGCCCGCTTGATAGCAAAAGGATACAAACACATCATCGTCCTGGACAAACACCGGACTAATCTAGCTGTACTGCAACGTACCCAGCCTGAAATCACTGCAGAATATGCCGATCTGGCGAAACCAGGTGACTGGCAACAGCACTTCAGGGATGCGGATATGGTCGTCATGTTACAGGCGCAAATCGGCGGCATTCATTATGAAGAATTTGTACACAACAATATTGACTCAACGCGCCTGATTCTTGAAACCATGCAAGCTCACAAGATAACCGGCCTGATTCACATCAGCTCCTCGGTGGTTGAGTCGGTGGCTGATGACTTCTACACAAAAACCAAACGCATCCAGGAAGACATGGTCAAGGCATGCGGCATTCCCTGCCCCATTCTGCGCCCTACCCTGATGTTTGGATGGTTTGATCGCAAGCATTTGGGATGGCTGTCACGGTTCATGCAAAAGACCCCGGTTTTTCCAGTACCTGGCGACGGTTGTTTTATGCGCCAGCCACTCTATGTGGGTGATTTTTGCAATATCATCATCAGCTGCATTGAGCAAAATGCCCCTCATGGTATTTACAACATATCGGGCCATGAAAAAATCAATTACATTGATATTATCCGTGAAATAAAAAAGCACACCAAGGCAAAAGCGCGCATTACAAAAATACCCTATTCACTGTTTTATTCCCTGCTCTGGTTGTGGGCCTGTTTTGATAAAAACCCGCCATTCACAACCCAGCAACTGGAAGCACTGGTTGCAAAGGATGAGTTTGAGGTCATCGACTGGCCAGGAATATTCAAGGTATCCCGCACGCCATTTTCAAATGCCATCAATGAAACCTTCAATGATCCTGTCTATAGCAAAATCACGCTGGAGTTCTGATTATGAAAAAACGCATCGCCGTTCTCGGCGCAGGCCCGATGGGTCTGGCTGTTGCCTGGCAACTGGCCCTTGATGGTCATCATCCTGTTGTATTTGAAGCCGATGACCGCGTAGGAGGCATGACGGCCACATTTGATTTTTCAGGCTTGACCATTGAACGTTACTATCACTTCCATTGCACGTCTGATCATGCTTTTCTAACCCTGCTGGATGAACTTGATTTGGCAGACAAGATGCACTGGGTCAAAACAAAAATGGGTTACTGGTATCAGGGCAAACTGCAACCATGGGGTAATCCGCTGGCGCTTTTCAAATTCAGGGGATTAAGTTTTCTCGCCAAATTACGCTATGGACTGCACGCTTTTTTGTGTACCAAACGAAAGGACTGGAAACCTCTGGATCATGTCGAAGCATCCGGCTGGATTAAACGCTGGGTGGGTGCTGAAGCATATGAAGTCCTGTGGCAAAAATTATTTGATTTTAAATTTTATGATTACACCAGCAATTTGTCAGCAGCCTGGATTTGGAGTCGTATCAGACGCATAGGACGCTCGCGATACAATTTATTTCATGAAAAACTGGGACACCTCGAAGGCGGATCCGAAACCCTGTTAACCGCGCTGCACGCAGCAATCATCAAACTGGGCGGCGAAGTGCGCCTGAAATCTCCTGTCAGTAAAGTCCTGATTGAAAACAGGGCCGTTACCGGGCTGGAAATTTCAGGCCGGATTGAACCTTTTGACCAGGTCATCAGCACCATTCCCCTGCCCTATGTACCAAGGCTCATGCCCGATTTGCCAGAAGACATTATAAAACAGTTCCAGGCCATGAAAAACATTGCCGTGGTCTGTGTCATTGCCAAATTAAAAAAACCGGTCACGGAAAACTTCTGGTTAAATACCAATGATCCGGACATGGATATTCCAGGGCTGGTCGAATACACCAACTTGCGGCCCATGGATAATCATATTGTCTACGTGCCATTTTACATGCCAGGCGAGCATCCCAAGTACTCAGAACCTGACCAGGCGTTTCTGGACAAAGTGAAAACATATCTGAAAAAAATCAACCCCGCCCTGGTAGATGATGATTTTATTGAGTTACGGGCCAGCAGGTATCGTTATGCCCAGCCCATATGCGAACCCGGGCACCTTGAACGACTGCCGGCACCTGCTCTGCCTGTCGATGGTCTCTGGGTTGCAGATACCTCATATTATTATCCGGAAGACCGGGGAATATCCGAAAGCATTGATTTTGGCAGAAAAATGGCCAAAACAGCAGGCGTGGCCATTACAGCCCGGTCACAGCACAAAGACACCATTAACTGGGAAAAACTCGTCACACCTACCCCGACTACCGAAACAACCGATGTTATGGACATTGAAGCATGACCATTGCAAGACAGGAACAAACGAGCAGGCCTTTCATATCCCGGCAATTTTTAAGGTTCCTTCTCACAGGAGGAACCGCGGCAGGAATCAATTTTGGCTCAAGAATTGTCTATAACCAGTGGACGGGATTTTCCCAGGCAATTATTCTGGCTTATCTGACTGGTATGATCACAGCCTTTATTCTGGCAAAATCCTTTGTATTCAAAGACAGTACACAACCATTGCATCGTTCACTGTTATCCTTTAGCCTTGTTAACTTCGTTGCCATTCTGCAAACCTGGGGCATCAGCATCATCATGGCAAACTATATTTTGCCCTTGACCGGCGTACGATTGTTTGTGCATGACATCGCACATGCAACAGGCATTATCATCCCGGTGTTTAGCAGTTATATCGGACACAAACGCTGGTCATTCAAATAAGATCACAGCTAAAAGGCATTGTCATGGATTCTGTTTTACAGGAAACAATCAACACCCAGGAGCAGGAGACGCGGCCGGTTGAGCATATGACACAATCCCGGAGTCGAATGGCCTGGCTGGCTGACGCTGGCCTATCATGACATTATCATTCGCTATCGCCGCTCGGTTCTGGGGCCCTTCTGGTTAACCATCAGCATGGCCATCACCCTGTATTCCATGGGATACCTTTATTCGGTTCTGTTTCATGTGCCACTGCAACAATATTATCCATTCCTGGTTTCTGGAATGCTGGGCTGGACATTGATATCCACCCTTGTCATAGAATTTTCCGATGGGTTGCTGACCTATCAGGGATTAATCAGACAAATAAAGCTGCCCTACACGCTGCACATTCACCGCATAGCGGCAAGAAACCTGATGATATTTTTGCATAATATTCTGGTGATTGTTCCGGTTTATATTATTTTTTCAACAAAACTGAACTGGTCTGTATTGCTGCTCATCCCCGGGATCATGGTCATTTATATCAACGCGGTTTCTTTCGGCATGTTACTGGCCATGACTTGTGCCCGCTTTCGCGACATGTCACCACTGGTTAAAAGTGTTATCCAGGTCATATTTTTTGTTACGCCCGTGATGTGGAAACCTGACATGCTGGAAAACCGACATCATCTGCTGGTTGATGCGAACCCGTTCTATGCCATTCTTGAACTCATTCGAGCACCATTAATGGGTAACGCACCGGCCCTGACGTGCGTCATCACTGCCTTGATATTTACTCTGGCAAGCTGGATTGCCATGTTATGTGTATTTGTACGTTACCGCTCCCGCATTATTTACTGGCTATAGTCAAAGGAAACCACCATGGCAAATATTGAACTTCGACATGTTTCTGTTGAGTTTCCTGTATACAATCTCAGTGCAAGATCATTTAAAAAACATTTTTTGCGCCTGGCAACGGGTGGCGCGGTTTCCCGGGATACCAGCCAGCATGTCATTGTTCGTTCGCTGAACAATGTCAGCCTGTCCATACAACACGGCGACAGGGTAGGCCTGATTGGTCACAATGGTGCCGGTAAAAGTACCTTGTTGCGCTTGCTGGCCAAAATTTACGAACCAACCCAGGGCATGCTGGAAATCAACGGTAAAATATCGCCGATGCTGGATTTGATGCAGGGAATTGAACTGGAATTATCCGGTCATGAAAATATTTCCACCCGTGGTTTAATCATGGGTCTGACCAAACAGGAAATTAACCGGCAAAAAGATGAGATCGCAGCCCTGACCGGACTGGGAGATTATCTGCACCTGCCCATCAGAACATATTCGTCTGGCATGATGGTAAGGCTGGCGTTTGCCATTGCCACCTGCATTCAACCGGAAATTTTACTCATCGATGAAATTTTTGGTGCGGGTGATGCTGATTTTATGCAAAAAGCACGTGATCGCATGGTTTCACTGTTAAACCAGTCCAGCATCGTGGTCATTGCCAGTCACGCAAATGAAATCATCAGGGAATTTTGCAACAAGGTCCTGTTAATGGAGGGAGGCGCCATCAAATATTTTGGCCCTGTGGAGGAAGGCATGAATCTGTACCATGCAAGCAGACAGAAGAAATAACCCGTTCAGATTCACGGCTCAACCGGTGCATCACAAATCCCAACTAGCAAACGCAACTGACTGCCTCCTCAAGCACATCAATGACCCTGTCTTGCTGTGCTTCGGTCAAACCAACCCACAGGGGCAACCGAATCAGTCGTTCAGACTGTGCGCAGGTCACATTCATCGTCCCATGCACACGGCCATAACGCAACCCGGCCGGAGATGAGTGTAACGGCACGTAATGAAAAACCGCATTAATGCCACAGTGTTTAAGCTCATCCAGAACCTGTTGCCGATCGATTTCATCAGCCAGCAGCACATAAAACATGTGGGCATTGTGCCCGCACCCTTCAGGGATAATGGGGCGGCGCAGTATTCCGCTAGCCTCAAGTGGCTCAAGCTTTTTGTAATATCGCATCCAGCTGGTCAGTCGATCACTGGTAATCCTATCGGCTTCCTGAAATTGGGCCCACAGGAATGCTGCAATAATTTCACCCGGCAAAAAGGAAGATCCCACCTCCTGCCAGGTATATTTATCCACTTCGCCACGAAAAAACCGGCTTCGATCAGTGCCTTTCTCGCGAATAATCTCTGCCCGCAAGGCAAGCTCCGGGTTGTTCACCAGCAAGGCCCCGCCTTCACCGGAAATAATGTTTTTGGTCTCGTGAAAACTCAGTGCACCCAGTGCACCGATACTGCCAAGGGCTCGCCCTTTATAACTGGCCATCGCTCCCTGGGCCGCATCTTCCACAACACCCAGATGATGACGTTGCGCAATGGACATGATGGTATCCATCTCACAGGCAACACCTGCATAATGCACAGGAACAATCGCACGTGTACGGGGTGTAATCGCAGCCTCAATCAAACGTTCATCGAGATTAAGCGTGTCCTCACGAATATCCACAAAAACAGGTACACCGCCTCTTAACACAAAGGCATTTGCTGTGGACACAAATGTATATGACGGCATGATGATCTCGTCGCCAGGCTGAATGTCCAGCAACAGAGCAGCCATTTCCAGCGCTGCAGTACATGAATGGGTTAACAGGGCACTAAAGCTTCCCGTGCGATTTTCCAGCCATTCATGGCACTGTTTGGTGAAAGGACCATCGCCTGCCAGACACCCATTGGCATGTGATTCGGCGATATAGTCGAGCTCTTTGCCGGTCATGTGTGGGAAATTGAACGAGATTCGTGTTTTTGACATGTTATGACCTTAAGAAGATTTAAGCATCAAAGTGCTGTAACGAATTATTTACTCATTGCCTGGCTTTCGTGCCACAACAAGTCTTGA
>CAZDYY010000121.1:0-6154 GCA_964509745.1 uncultured Legionella sp.
GTCGAGGTGTCGGGGGTTTTGGTGCGAGTGGACTGATTTGATTTACAGGGTATGCTAGACCCGGCAATCTAATTAGATATAATTGTGATAACTAGTTTATATCAGATAAGCAGAATGAACGATAAATCTGCTTCCTGAACTGGATCAAGGCTGCCAGCGCTCCCCCCTGTTTGTGCAGGCGGAAGCGTTGGTGGCTGTTGATTTTTTACTTGAACTGTTCCTCGGTACTTCCATCCAGTGCAGTTGTACTGCTCAGTCCCTGCATAATCGTATTTTGAACAGCATCAAAATACCCCGTACCCACAAACGACTGGTGTTTGGTTGCACGGAATCCATCGGCTTCAGCGGCAATTTCACGCTGTTGCATATTGGAATAGGCAAACATTCCATCCTTGTTGTAGGCCTTTGCAATTTCAAACATGCTTAAATTTAACGCATGCCAGCCGGCGAGGGTGATGAACTGGTATTTGTAGCCCATGTCAAAGAGTTGAGAGCGAAATGTTTTTAAATCAGCTTCGGAGAGATTGGCCTGCCAGTTGAAGGAAGGTGAGCAGTTGTAACACAATAATTTCCCGGGGTATCTGGCATGAATACCCTGGGCAAATTCCCGGGCTTCGTTGATGTTGGGTTTGGATGTCTCGCACCAGATGATATCGGAATACGGCGCATAGGCAAGCCCGCGGCTGATGGCTTGCTCGATGCCGGGTTTGACATAATAGAAGCCTTCATTTGAACGTTCGCCAGTCAGAAAGCTTTTGTCATTGGCATCAAAATCACTGGTGATCAAATTGGCGCCATTTGCATCTGTACGTGCAATGATGAGTGTTGGAACGCCTTTGATGTCGGCTGCCAGACGTGCCGCAACCAGTTTGTGAATGGCCTCGCTGGTCGGAATGAGTACTTTGCCGCCCATATGACCGCATTTTTTTGCAGATGATAACTGATCTTCAAAATGTACGGCCGCAGCTCCTGCCCGAATCATGTGTTTCATGAGCTCAAATGCATTTAAATTGCCGCCAAACCCGGCTTCAGCATCAGCGATGATGGGTGCATACCAGTCAATGGAGTAATCCTCGTTCAGGCAATGAATTTCATCGGTGCGGCGCAATGCATTATTAATCGTCTCAACCAGCCGTGGTACCGAATCCACTGGATAGAGACTCTGATCAGGATACATGCGGCCTGCAGAGTTTTGATCGCCTGCTACTTGCCAGCCTGAACAATAAATTGACTGAAGACCGGCCTGAACAGCCTGAATCGCCTGATTGCCTGTCATGCAACCCAGTGCTGTTACCGGTTCATTCTTTTGCAGCAGTGACCACAATTTTTTAGCGCCATGCGTTGCGACAGAATATTCTATGGGCAGCGAAGGTCGTAACTTTACGACGTCTTCTGCACTGTAGGGACGCGTGATCCCGTTCCACCGGGCGTTGGATTTCCAGTCATTTTTCAATTGGGTGACTTGCTCTTTAATGTTCATGTTCGTTCATCCTTGTTATGAGCCTGGGGTAAGCCGGGAGCGTTAAAAATTCATCAAATTCAGAATTAAAAATCATTTGCGTAAAGAGTGCTTTTGCATCGGCAAGGGCCGGGGTATGTTTATCTGCCAGCATGGCATATTCTTCATCGATCCATGTTTGCAGGCGTTCCCGGGTTAAGGTAACACCAGACTCCAGTTGCACTGCAAATTGAAGCCATTGCCATAACTGTGTCCGGCAAATTTCAGCTGTAGCGGCATCTTCCATCAGATGATGAATAGGCACGCAGCCATTTCCTGTGAGCCATGATTCAAGGTAGAGCAGGGCGACATTGATGTTGGTGCGAACACCGGCTTCTGTAACCGGTCCTTCAGGAACAGCCAGCAGGTTTGCGGCTGAAACATCAACGTGTTGTGGAATGTGTTCCAGCTGGTTGGGTCCTGGCATGATTTTGTCAAAAGCGCTGCGGGCAACCGGAATCAGGCCCGGATGCGCAACCCATGTGCCGTCATGACCTGCACGGGCTTCGCGTTCCTTGTCTGCATACACTTTATCCATGGCCGCCTGGTTGGCGATTGGGTCATGTTTCACCGGAATTTGTGCTGCCATGCCGCCCATGGCGTGAATACCACGCTGGTGACAGGTTTTGATAAGCAAGGTGACGTAGGCTTGCATGAAACCACAGGTCATGGTGACCAGCTGGCGATCAGGCAAAACACAGTCCGGATCGGCGTGAAATTTTTTAATAAAAGAAAAAATATAATCCCAGCGACCACAGTTCAGGCCCACAATATAGTCACGCAATTCATGAATGATTTCATGCATTTCAAATGCGGCCGTGATGGTTTCGATGAGGACCGTGACTTTGATGGTGCCCGATGGTAACCCCAGTAACGATTCGGCCTCACTGAATACATCAGCCCACAGGCGGGCTTCCAGATGTGATTCAAGTTTTGGCAGATAAAAATAAGGTCCTGTTCCCTCAGCTATCAACTGGTTGGCATTATGAAAGAGATAAAGCAGCGCATCAAACAGGGATGCGGAAACGGGCATATCGTCAATCAATACATGGGCTTCATCCAGATGCCAGCCGCGCGGGCGGACCATGAGTACGGCGGTTTTATCATGCAAATGATAGGATTTTCCCGAGTCGGGATCCTGCCAGGTGATGGTCTTTCTCACAGCGTCGTACAGATTTTTTTGCCCCTGAATGCAGTTTAGCCAGGTGGGGGAGTTTGAATCTTCAAAATCAGCCATAAACACATTGGCGCCACTGTTGAGGGCATTGATGATCATTTTTCTATCGACGGGGCCTGTAATTTCAACCGTTCTGTTTTTCAAATCAGGCGGGGTGTTATCAATTTTCCAGTCACCGTTGCGGATCACCGCTGTTTCTTCGAGAAAATCAGGCCGCTCACCATGGTTGAACCGGGCTTGTCTTTTGCCTCTCGCCTCCAGTAGTTCGTGGCGACGGTCGCGGGTTTTGCGTTCTATTGTTGCCAGAAAATTCATGGCGTTATCAGAGAGAATGAATGCATCCTCTGCTGGCACAGGGGCCTTGATTTGTATGCCGTGCATGTTCACTCGTGAATAATCCTTTATCGACGTTAACTACAAGGTTAGTGTGCCCGACAAAACAAGTCAAATTATATGTGGTTATAACCTCATTGTGCAAAACTTGATAAATATCAATCCCGGTCTATGCTTGTATTATGCAATTGAAAATTAATCAGGGAGTGTATCATGCCTCAATTGACAAAAATCCAGGCCGCTATGGCCCGTGCAGTCTTATACAATGATATCGAGGAAGTTGAAGCCATTCTCAAGAACGACGAGTTTGATGTTAATTTTATGGTTGATACCGAGTTTGGCAAGAGACCGCTGATTTCCCATGCGATTCATTGCGGTAATATTGATATGGTCAAGCTTTTGCTGGCGCGTCATCCTGTGCTCAATGAGAGTGACAAGTACGGAAATACCCCGTTGAATGAAGCGGTGTTACGAAACCGTGTCGATATTGTTGAAGCATTACTGGATGCCGGGGCTGATGTAAATGAAGTGGTCATCCGTCATGTCGGGAATGAAGAAAAACGGATGAATATAATGCAAATCGCCATGGATGTTACAAAAAATGCTGCCATGTTTGCACTCCTGAAGTCCAGGGGGGCAGGGATGCATGAAGACGATACAAAATCTGAAACGGCAACGGACCGTGAAAGCTTTTCCAGTACAGAAAGCGCTCCAAAATCAAAAAATATCGTCACCAGATTCAGAGAATTTATCGCCCGTGAATTCAAGGTGAAAGAAGAATCAGAGGAAAACAAGGCCGAAAGAGGGAAAAATTATAAATCGCCGGATTGAATGGTAACTGCTTCCAATTAATCAATGCTTGCGCTAGTATTGGGTTGTGTTTTATGGAAAAACACACAGTCCAACACTTGCGGATATAAACCATGTTTACGTTTTCCCGGAAAAAAACCGGGTCAATACTGGGTATTGATCTAGGCACATCGTCACTAAAAATTCTTGAGTTATCGCGTCAAACAGATCAGTTCTGTATCGAAGGCTATGATCGCACCCTGTTGCCTGATCAGGACATTTCCGGTCATCTCAGGCATTTGATATCAACTGCCGGTTTTTCTTCCAGACATGCCGTACTGGCGGTGCCTGATTCACTGGCGATTAGCAAGGTCATTCAGGTCAGTTCCCGTTTGCAGGCCCAGGACATTGAAGAGTGCGTGATCATGGAGGCGGAGAAATGCATTCCCTATCCTCTGAATGAAGTGAGTCTTGATTTCAATGTTACCGGTTCATCACGAAAACACGCCGAACAACTCGATGTACTGCTGGTTGCATCCCGTTCTGAACATGTTATGCAGCGGGTTGAGGCTGTGCGCAGAGCTGGTCTTGTTGTGCATATTGTTGATGTTGAATCATGCGCTATTGAGCGTGCCTCCCGATTATTGAGTGAAACCGGTGACGCAAATGTCAGTGCGATATTTGATCTTGGCACAAGTTATATGCGTTGCTATGTATTCCATGATCAAACCCCCATATTTTCTCGTGAAGAAGCATTATCTGACGATGATTGCGAGTTATTGACAACAAAAATTAAACGCACCCTGCAATTTTATACATCAGCAACACACTATGAGAAGCCGGGACAAATCCTTCTTGTGGGGGGGGGTGCGGGATTATCCGGTCTCAAGGAGTCTGTGCAAAGAAACGTGGGTATCCGCACGCAGGTGGCTAATCCATTTGAGCAAATGGCTTGCGTATCAACGGCGATAGCCAGAAGTATCAAACAGGACGCAGCCACGTTAATGGTCGCTTGTGGTCTGGCGGTTCGTGGGGTTAATGCAATCACATGACGAATATTAACTTGCTTCCATGGCGCCAGAAACAGCGCGAAATGCAGAATCGTAAACGCAGATTCTGTTATCTGGCGTTGCTGCTTGCGCTTATTGCTTCCGCGTCAATTGCTGATTATTTTTTGATTCAGGCAAATCAACAACACCTGTCGCAGCAAGTGCAACCCCAACCCGGGAACAATAAGGCACTGCAACAGCAACGTCAACAATTCAAAGCTCAACTGGAAACCATTACCGCCAAAGCAGGGCAGGAGTCGCTGGATACCTTGCATGTTCTGGGATTTCTCAGTGATGGCACCAGAAAATGGGCTTTGCTGGGGCTGGCTGATGGATTGGTGATCGCGGTTGAAGAGGGGGATTATCTGGGAAAGGAACATGGGAGGGTTGAGCATATCCGGGAAGACGCACTCGAAATTTTGAAATTGAAGTGGGGCAAGCAAGGGGTAGAAAAAAAGCGGGTGGTGTTACGTTTGAGATCAGTACGTTGAGAAGGGGGACTAGTTGTATAAATGGATAGGGTTGTTTTTACTGGCTTTTATTGCGGGAAATGTCTGGTGTACAGATGAACCCCGCTGGATCAATAAACCAGTTACCCTGAATTTTCAGGATATTCAAATTCGGGCAGTGCTGCAAATACTGGCTGATTTTACAGGAACCAACCTCGTCATCACGGATGCTGTGAGTGGAAATATTACCCTGAATCTGCATGATGTGCCCTGGGATCAGGCACTGGATATTATCTTGACTTCAGAAGGTCTGGATAAACGACAGAAAGGTAATGTTCTATTGATTGACAAGGCGTCTGCACTGAGTGCCAGGGAAAATGCAGCTCTTGAAGAGCGGCTTGCGGCGGAAAAGCTCATGCCGTTGCGTACACGCTTGTTGCAGATTAACTATGCCAGAGCAATTGATATTGCCAATATCATTAATGATAAATCCGGTTCATTATTATCTGAACGAGGGTCGTTAAATGTGGATGGACGTACAAATACGATCTGGCTGGTGGATACGTTTGATAAAATTCAGGCGATAAAAACGCTGGTTAAACGTCTTGATGTTCCCGTCAAGCAAGTGGTTATCGAAGCCAGAATCGTTAATATGATGAAAAATTGTGCTGAAGATCTCGGGGTCCGCTGGGGGATTTCCAAATCCGCATTCCTGAGCGGAACGCTGGATGGGGCAAATAAATTTGCCAGCGGTATTGTATCGACGGATGTACCGGTTCCAGAGCGATTAAATCTCGATTTGGGCGCGATTCCATTTGATGCATCACCGGCTACTGTAGGGATTGCCCTGGCAACACTG
>CAZDYY010000122.1:0-3506 GCA_964509745.1 uncultured Legionella sp.
CCTGCTCAAGCAATGCATGGACAGTATTCTTGAAAAAACAACTTACCCGAACTATGAAATACTCATCATTGACAATGGCTCTGATGATCCGGCTATTCTGCATTATTTCACAATGATTGCGAATGATGCCAGGGTTCGTGTCATACGCGATGAACAACCGTTTAACTATTCTGCAATCAATAATGCCGCCGTACGGCTTGCACAAGGCTCCATTATCGGGTTAATCAATAACGATATCGAAGTGATCACTCCGGGCTGGCTTGACGAAATGGTTGGTCTGGCACTGCAACCCGGTGTTGGTGCGGTTGGTGCAAAACTCTGGTATTCAAATAATACCCTTCAGCATGGTGGCGTTGTAACCGGAGTTGGCGGTGTCGCTGGTCAC
Organism: uncultured Legionella sp.; assembly: GCA_964509745.1. Taxonomy (GTDB): domain Bacteria; phylum Pseudomonadota; class Gammaproteobacteria; order Legionellales; family Legionellaceae; genus DDPF01. The sequence goes on from CAZDYY010000122.1 coordinate 386, forward strand.
TCACACAAAGGGTATGCCAGAGAACAGCATGGATACTGCTCAAGAATGTCGCTTGTATCAAATTACTCGGCTGTTACTGCGGCCTGCCTGATTATTCAAAAATCTATCTATGATGAGGCAGGCGGATTGAATGAAGACCGGCTGAAAGTGGCCTTTAACGATGTGGATTTCTGTCTGAAAGTCAGAGAAGCCGGGTACCGGAATGTATGGACACCTTACGCCGAATTATACCATCATGAATCGGCATCCCGGGGAACAGAAGACACCCCGGAAAAAAAGGCACGCTTCAAGCAAGAGTTTGAATATATGCAACATCGCTGGGGCGACATATTATGCATTGACCCCGCATACAATCCGAATTTAACCCTTGATCATGAAGACTTCAGCTTTGCATGGCCACCGCGGGTTAACAAGGTATGTGCATGAACAGATTTTTTACTTCTCCGCATGCAATGATTGCCAGCCTCTGGCGAAATCAGGAACTGATTCGCACGCTAATCAAACGTGAAGTCACCAGTCGTTATCGGGGCTCGATGCTGGGGCTGTTCTGGTCATTCATTCATCCTGTGATCATGTTGATGATTTACACGTTTGTTTTCAGCGTTGTGTTCAAGGCGCGCTGGAATGCCGGCAGTGACTCAAGAACCGAGTTTGCTCTGGTTTTGTTTGCCGGATTAATCGTGTTTAACCTGTTTTCTGAATGCATCACCAGAGCCCCAGGCATTATTCTGGCGAACACAAATTACGTCAAAAAGGTCATTTTCCCACTGGAAATACTGCCCTGGGTTACAGTGGGTACTGCCCTGTTTCAGGCTATGGTGAGCCTGTGCGTATGGATGATTTTTTATGTGATTTTCTTCGGTATACCGCATGCAACTGTTTTTCTTCTGCCACTGGTGATGCTTCCCCTGTTGTTTATAACGGCAGGGTTAAGCTGGATACTGGCCTCGATTGGCGTCTACCTTCGGGATGCCGGTCAAATCGTTGGCATCATCACCACTGTATTGATGTTTCTCTCGCCGATTTTTTATCCTGTGTCTTCATTACCCGTGGCATATCAGCATATTCTTTTGTTGAATCCACTCACACCGGCAATTGAAGGTATACGCGATATTTTATTCTGGGGGAATTTACCAAATACCGGACTGTATACAATTTACCTCGCTTTATCGGCTGTTTTCGCCTGGCTGGGTTTTATCTGGTTTCAGAAAACAAGAACAGGATTTGCAGATGTCCTCTAATGTCGCAATCAAAGCCTCAAACCTTGGCAAATGCTTCCATATTTATGACAAGCCCAGGGATCGTCTGTTGCAGTTGTTTGCCGGCAGCCGAAAACAATACTACCGGGAATTTTGGGCTCTGGATGACGTGTCTTTTGAAATAAAAAAAGGTGAGACAGTTGGCATCATCGGGCGCAATGGCAGTGGCAAATCAACCCTGCTGCAACTGATTTGCGGTACCCTCAACCCGTCCCGGGGGCAGGTCGAAACTCATGGCCGTGTCGCAGCCCTGCTTGAGCTTGGTTCAGGATTTAATCCCGAATTTACCGGACGTGAAAATGTTTACATGAATGCGTCCATCCTGGGTCTTGGAAAAAGTGAAATTCACAAACGTTATGACAGCATTGTTGCCTTTGCTGAAATTGGTGATTTTATAGAGCAACCCGTCAAATCCTACTCCAGCGGCATGATGCTGCGCCTGGCCTTTGCCGTTATTGCTCATGTTGATGCTGACATTCTGGTGGTCGACGAAGCACTGGCTGTAGGTGATGCTTTTTTTACACAAAAATGCATGCGCTTTTTACGTGACTTCATGAAAAACGGCACCGTACTGTTTGTCAGCCATGATACGCCCAGTATTAAAAGCTTGTGCAATCGTGTGATATGGCTTGAAAAAGGCCGGGTAATACAAGAGGGCTCGCCAAAAGAGGTATGCGAGCTTTACCATAAAGCTTACTACGCAGCCCTGCAAAACGTAAACGGAACAACCAGGCTCAAAACAGTTGAGAAATCTGATACACAGCTCCCGTTCAGGGACCAGCGATTGGCCTTCATTAATCACAGTAATTTGCGCAATGATTTGCAGGTGTTCAAGTTTAATCCCGATGCAGAATCATTCGGCAAGGGCGGCGCACAAATTGCAGAAGTACAGTTTCTCGATGAACAGGGCCATCCATTGTCATGGATTGTCGGCGGAGAAGCCGTTACATTACGTGTCATAGCGACTGCTCATCACGATCTTGACCGTCCAATTATCGGATTTTCTGTCAAGGATCGTCTGGGACAAATATTATTCGGGGATAATACTTATTTATCCTACCACGAACAACCGGTTCATTGCCCTGAAGGAAACAGCCTGCAGGCAGACTTCCATTTTCACATGCCACTGCTCCCTCATGGCGACTATAGCATCACAGCTACAATTGCAAATGGCACCCAGGAGGATCATGAACAGCATCACTGGATACACGATGCAATAATATTTAAATCCGAGTCAACCAGCGTGTCGGCCGGTCTGGCAGGTATTCCGATGCGGAAAATAAGTTTACAAACAATACATCAGAATCCAGCCACCTGACGGGTGTAAACAATGTATTCCCTGTTAACCAGGAGAGGTTATGAATATTTTTAATAATGGCATGCTGATCAATCCTTATCGGCTATGCCTTGAAACACCGGACTGGACAGGGCATATTCCTTTCGCGGGATGGATCATGGAGGAGCTAAAACCTTCTGTCCTGGTCGAACTGGGCACACATGCCGGGGTTTCATATTCAGCCTTTTGTCAGGCGGCTTTAGAAAGCAAGCTCTCTTGCAAATGTTATGCGGTGTGTGGAAACCATGCTGAGAATGATACGCTTCATAAAGAATACTCACTATACCATCAACATCGGTTTTCATCCTTTTCAACGCTGCTCACAATGACAGATGATCAGGCTCTTGAACATTTGTCAAATCAATCCATTGATTTGTTACATATTTACGGATTGCACAAATATGACCTAATCAAACATAAATTTGATACATGGCTGCCTAAAATGTCCAAAAAAGGAATTATCCTGTTTCATAATACCAATGTGCGAACACCGGATTGTGGTGTGTGGAAATTGTGGGAAAAACTA
>CAZDYY010000122.1:3516-6021 GCA_964509745.1 uncultured Legionella sp.
TATCTCAACAATACCCTTCAGCTGAATTTTATCACTCGGGTGGTTTGGGCATCATTCTGGTTGGTAATCAAATTCCTGAACGTGTCTGTATTTTTCAAAAAAATGCGTCCTCGACAATCATGAATTTATTTTCCCGCCTTGCCGAGTCACTACATTTAAAAATCGAAGTGGACAAACTGTCCCAGTCTATACTCGAGTGTCAAAAAGCAATCGCAGGCTCACGTCAAGAGGCAGCAAGATTAAATCAGGTCATCATTGAGTTTTTACAATCCACCTGCTGGTTATTAACCAAACCTTTAAGGTTCATCAAAATTTCGGCAAGAAGATTGATTCATGCTTTAGGCGTTAATAATCCTGTATCCTTTATCAATTCGCGTGCACATTCATTATCCAAAAAATTACTGCAAAGAAAAAAACACATTTCAAACATCTCTGAGCTATATAATAAAAATCACTCCAACTCGAATAACTTCAAACCAAAAGTGACGGTTATTGTTCCAAATTTCAATCATGCACGATTTTTACAGGAACGACTGGACTCGATCTACAATCAGACCTACTCAAATTTTGAAGTGATTCTTCTCGATGACTGTTCTGCTGACAACAGCATTGAAGTACTTGGCGAATATGCCAGACAATATCCGGATATCACAACGTGTCATTTCAATAAAATAAACTCAGGTACTGTATTCAGTCAATGGAAAAAAGGACTGGAACTGGCAACAGGTGAATTAATCTGGATTGCAGAAAGTGACGATTATTGCCAGCCAGATTTTCTTGAACAACTGGTAGGAACCTTTAAAAACGAAGCAGTGATGTTTGCCTTTTGCAGAACAGATTTTGTGAAAGACAGCCCGCCAGTCAATACCTGGAGTACTGAAGCGTATTTAGCTGATCTTGAACTGAATTGCTGGGATAATAGCTGGATAAAATCAGCGCATGAACTGGTAAACCATGCATGGGCCATTAAAAATATTGTTCCCAACGTGAGTAGCGCTATTTTCAGGCACCCGGGAGAAATCAACCTGCTTCATGACTCATCATGGAATCAGTTGAAATTATGTGGTGACTGGATGTTTTACCTGACCATTATACGCGGAGGGCTGGTCGCTTATAATCCTCATACCACAAACTTCTATCGACAGCACGACCGCAACACGTCAACAGAGATTCAACAACAGGATACTTATTATCAGGAACATGCTGTCATTGCCAGGACAATTCTGGAGAACTACAGAATTGACTCTGATGCGATGAAAAAACAGGAAGACCAACTTTACCAGCACTGGCTTGTCTTCAGGAAGAATCAGTCCCGGGAACAATTTGATGTATTATATAACCTCGAACGCATCAAACGTGACTGTTCACCACGTAAAATAAATATTTTGATGGTTGCTTATGCGCTGGTTGCCGGAGGCGGTGAAACATTCCCCATCTTTCTGGCAAATATGTTGCATAAAAAAGGTTATGGAGTAACGTTTTTAAATTATGCGCAAGATAAAACAGACCCCGCTATTCGTAAAATGATCGCCCAGGGTATCCCTGTGCTGGAAATTCAAAATCCTGATTCTACCATTGCCATCCTTGATGACCTTGGTATTGAACTAATTCATTCGCATCATGCTGCTGTCGATGTTTATTTTGCCCATCTGCTCTCTCAAAGGGATTACCCACAGCACGTCATTACCATGCATGGGATGTATGAAATGATGGATGAGCACACCCTTGAATGGATACGACCTGTTCTCGAACGACGGATCGAACAATTTGCATATACTGCACAAAAAAACATATCAAGTTTCCCAATTCAATTTCGGGAAAAAAAACAATTTACACAAATTGACAATACGCTGCCTGTTTTCAAACTAAACCCGGTACCACGCCAGGAACTGGGAATCGGGGAAGATGATTTTGTACTGTGTTTTGTCTCAAGAGGAATACCGGAAAAGGGTTGGGAGGAAGCCATTTCGGCCGTAACTTCTGCAAACCGGGAAAGCAAACGCAACATTCATTTGCTGCTGATTGGTGAGGGGCCCGAAATGGAACGGTTAAGCAGACAAATTAACTCCCGGTTTATCCATTTCTGTGGTTTTCGCTCCAACATCAGGGATTATTTTGCTACCGCTGATATGGGCCTTATTCCATCCCGCTTCCCCGGCGAATCTTTTCCTCTGGTACTGATAGATTGCCTCCATGCCGGACGACCGGTTTTAGCCAGTAACATTGCAGAAATTGGCAACATGCTCAGCACTGACGATGGTTTTGCCGGTGAATTGTTTGAACTCGAGGACTGGACGATTCCAGTACAAACTTTAAGTAGTAGAGTTCTTTTTCTTGCTGAAAATGCCGACTATTACAATGAACTCTTGCAACGGGTTCCTGCTGCGGCAGCCAAATTCGATCCGGAGAAGATGGTTTTGCAATATGAAAACATTTACAACCAGGCCATGAATAGCGAAAAGAGCCTAGTTGTAAATGTTTTCATATTGCAAAACCATCTTCTCC
>CAZDYY010000123.1:0-5998 GCA_964509745.1 uncultured Legionella sp.
CTGGAGTCAAACGTGAGCCGGCAAAATTCGAGGTAATTATGAATACTTGTCGAACTATCCAGTACGAGCTGGTTATAGGGGTGCGACAACTCACGGACACGCAACATGGAATTTATTTTCATCAAATCAAGAATATCAGCATATAAATTACGATTCCCTCCCCTCAGCATGGCCGCCAGATGCTTTCTTTCCATATCACTTGCATATTCAATAAAATTGACAACATGCACGACGGTGCCGTTGACAGACGCCAGATGACCCAGTTTATTTTGAAAAATGGCTTCAACAGGCTTGAAAATTCCATCCTGCAAGGTCATGTCCAGAACCCTGTTTTCAAGCACCCTGAGTGAGGGCAATACAAAAACGATCACTTCAAAGACCAGTGAACCACGTGGCAAAACAGCATTGAAGCTACGGGCAATCGCTTCAATCCGGGTCGCTTCCTTGTCGAGCCCGGCCATCATGCTTTCCTGTCCTTGAACCGGGCTACAGAATATACACGTCGTCACAAGGTTTTTTATCTCCTGCACCTGACTGGTTTCTATTACGTTTTTCATAAGTCCCGCCTGATTTCTGGATCAAATTCACTCCTGATGACATATTGTGATTATAGAATATTTTTATTCAATTTGTATTTTATATGCATTAATGATTATTTTTTATCTTGAATGCCCCGGAGCCATAACCTATACTCTCACGTATGGAATTCATTTAAGGCACGCATCAAATGAACAAAAACATCATCGATGCAATCAAGTCGCAGAAAATCGACGAATTAAAAAAATTAATCCAGACGATCGGGACGATCGATGATCTTGCCGATGATGAATCAATCAATTATTCGTTTGAACTTGTGCCTGGTGTATTTGTCGGCACCCTTTATCAATTGCTGAACCAGCTGCAAATGGAACCCGATGCATCAGAAAAACTTGCCGCACTTGTCAAACTCGCCCTGTTTTTCAAAAAAAACATTCCTGAGGACTATGACTGGGCAATGCATACGTTTGCCAACCAGATTGAATATAACTACGAAAGGCAAATGGGCGGTGGTATTTTATTTTCACTGTTTATCAACAAACATTTCACTAAATACCAGATGTTGCTGCAACTGGGATATCCAGTAAATAACAGTTTACAACTTGTTTCCGGCAAAGCCTGTTTTACTCCCTTGCAAGCGATGATGATCTGTTATCGAAACGAATCCGACTTGCCATATGTTGAGGAATTACTCAAATACGGAGCCAGCCTGGAATTCCTGGCGCAAGAAAAATTACGCTATTCAAAATCCCAGTTAAAGATCCTGCGTACAGATCAGGATTTCATCCAGACCCTGTCAACAAACGTGACGTATTTAAGCGACAAGTCTCCGGACGACATATCAGGCATCCTGGACGACTTCAGTTGTGCCACGAATGCCCGCGACCTTTTTTGGAAAGCAACAAACCATAGAGAACTGGATGAAATTTTGGACGTGGCAAGCAAACTGTCAAAATCAAACTCAGCCCGAAATTCACGCCCCGCATCTGTCAATCGTCCGGATTCTGTACTAAATAACTTAACTGAAAAAAACCTGGAAACACCTCAAACCCTTGAAAAAAAGAGGCCATATCAGGATGATTGCTCATCCCCTGTCGGTCAGGGAGTCCGCTTTTTTGAACCAAAAACACCGGAGCGAATCCAGCAACCAGCCCCCAATCCTCCTGTCATCTCTCCTTTATCAAGTGAAAAAAAGACCGGTTTGCTACAAACGCACGACAAATCCGGCGTCAAATCAAATCTGTTTGGTGAGAACAAAAACGATCCGGAAAACCGCTCTGCTTTTTCCCCGTTTAGCAAAAAATAAATAACTGCCCCTGAGCATTTCAATAGCATCCACCAAAGACCGCCTGAATTTCAACAAAGCAACTAAATTATGCTATGCTTCACACTATAGCCCTGATGAGATGAAATCATGCATTCACTATATCGTTTGGCTCTGGCAAGTCTTGTGATGATTGGTATGCCCTTCACTGTTGCGCAGGCCGATTGTGATAATTGCTGCAGCAGCATGGGCGGGACCAGATATTGTGACTCATCTGCAGGACGAATAGTATGTAATAATGGCGAATATTCTGCGTGTTATTGTACGCGTCATGCTGTGATGGATTTGCAGGAGATAAAAGGCTGTTGTTTATGGCATGGTGGTGTTTCCAATATTACGCCTGTAGGGCAAGTGATGTGTAATGACGGTGGGTTTTCTGAAATTTGCAGCTTGCAGAATCCACAACTAAAAGTAGCTGCCTGGTAATATGATGCCCTTGATTGAAATAAAAAACGTTTGCAAGTCCTATCATGCGCTTGAAATACTAAATGATATTACATTCTCCGTGCAGCCGGGCGAGTTTCTCACCCTGCTCGGGCCCTCCGGCTGTGGAAAAACCACACTGTTGCGCATGATATCCGGGTTTGAGCAACCCTCTTCCGGCGAGATTTATCTCAATGGCCAGTGCGTTAACCATCTTCCACCGCAAAAGCGTAATGTGCATACGATTTTTCAAAGCTATGCCCTGTTCCCGCATTTATCCGTATTTGAAAACGTGGCATTTGCACTGCGCTGCAAACACATCCCTGAAGATGAAACAAGGCAGCGCGTTGAGGAATCCCTGCGGCTGGTACAACTTGAGTCGTTTGCCTCCCGAAACATCAAGCAATTAAGTGGCGGTCAGCAACAACGCGTCGCCATCGCCCGGGCCATTATCAATCGTCCGAAAGTACTGCTGCTGGACGAGCCGTTAAGCTCACTGGATTATCGTTTGCGCAAGGCGATGCAGTATGAGCTCAAGCAATTGCAAAAAGCGCTGGATATGACCTTTATTTTTGTCACGCATGATCAGGAAGAAGCGTTGTCCATGTCAGACCGGATTGTGATCTTCAATCAGGGGCGTATTGAACAAATCGGCACTCCCAGAGATGTTTATGAAACCCCGCGCAATTTACGCGTTGCCATGTTTATTGGCGAAGCCAATATTTTTGACATCACGGTTGACAGCATTGACGGGCAGGATTTAATCACAACCATCGAATCAACCCGCTTGCGCTGCAAAAACACCAAAAACTATCAGCCGGGTGATACCCTGCACCTGATTGTTCGCCCTGAGGATATACGGGTCTGGAGTGAAACCGAAATTCCCGACACCCAAGGCATGTTGCCGGGCAAAATCGTCGATATCATCTATAAAGGATCAACCGTTGATCTGAAAGTAGCCCTTCCGTCCGGCAAAATCATCAATGCCTCCGAGTTTTTTGATGAGGATGATGACAAACTGGAATATTTACCCAATGAAACAGTCTGGGTGCACTGGTTAACTGGCTGGGAAGTGTTATTGCCTCATGAAGAATAAACCACTATCCATTTATTTCATCTACACTTGGCTGACATTGTTCAGCCTGATCCCCCTGGGCCTCGTTTTCGTCGCCAGTTTTTTATCCAGAGACAGCACACATCTGGTCTCTCTGCCATTCACGCTCGGTAATTACAGTGCCCTGTTCTCACTACAGTTTGCCAACGTTTTTATTCGCTCGCTTATGATTGCTTTCCTGACGACCGGCACATGTCTGCTGGTGGCCTACCCGTTCAGCTATTTGCTGGTCAAATCCAGACATCAATCGGTGTTACTGTTATTAATCATCATTCCATTCTGGACCAGCTCACTGGTTCGTACCTATGCCTTGATAGCGATTTTAAAATTAAACGGCATATTAAACGCCATGTTGCTGGCACTGCATATCATTGATCATCCACTTTCACTGCTTTATTCAAATTTTGCCGTGATCAGTGGTCTGGTCTATACCCTGTTTCCATTTATGGTCTTGCCCATTTTTACCAACATGGAACGATTTGACTTCAGGCTCATTGAAGCAGCCAAAGATTTGGGTGCGGGCAGACTGGCAATTTTTTTTCGTGTCATGTTACCTGGTACGGCAAAAGGAATTATTTCCGGCTGCTCACTGGTGCTGTTGCCCGCGATGACCCTGTTTTATATCCCCAATGTTCTGGGTGGTGCACGTTCCATATTACTGGGCAATATGATTCAAAACCAGTTTCTGGTCCTGGAAAACTGGCCTCAGGGAGCGGCCACCAGTATGGTGCTGACGGCAACCATGCTGGTGGTATTATGGCTCTTGCGCCGAAACCGCGGGGGAAGTGCCAGATGAAATCATTTTTCCAGAAAGGTTATATGGGGCTTGTCTATGTCCTGCTGTATTTTCCCATCCTGGTGCTCATCCTTTATTCTGTAAACAATGCCCGTTTTTCTCTGCGATGGCACGGATTTTCAACCCACTGGTACCAGGTGCTGATGCAGGATCAAGGCCTGTGGACCGCCTTGTTTCACTCCGCCTGGCTGGGACTTGCCGCCTCACTGATTGCAACAACTACCGGCTTGTTTGCCTGTGTGTATTTGTTTTTACACTCCAGTTACAAATATTTTCGTTCATTTTACGCAACATTGCTGCTGCTGGTGATTGTTCCTGATCTGGTACTGGGGGTAGCACTGTTGATTTTTTTCAATATTACCTCCACACCCCCGGGTTTTTTCAGTTTGCTCATCGCCCACGTTACGTTTTGCATTCCATTTGTGGTCCTCACAATCAACAGCCGCATTCATACCCTGGATGTTAATATTTACGCCAGTGCGCTGGATTTGGGCGCAAGCCGGATGACAGCATTAAGACGCGTGTTGTTTCCCCTGTTGTGGCCTGCTATATCCAGTGCATTTTTACTCTGTTTTACCCTCTCGTTTGATGATGTAATCGTCAGCTATTTTGTTGCAGGCCCGGATTTCAATATTCTTCCCTTAACCATTTACTCTCTGGTAAGGGCTGGCGTTACACCAGAATTAAACGCCTTGTGCACCGTAACGTTTTTCATTTCGATGGTGCTGGTCATTCTGTCATTTCGCTTGTCACGGAAATCCACATGAAGCATTTACTCACCCTGCTGATTTGCAGTCTGGTATCCAGCATGGCACTGGCTGGCAAGGTCGTTAACGTTTATGCATGGGGTGGTGTACTGCCCAAGGCGGTCATCCAGCAATTTGAACATGACACCGGAATCCAGGTCAATTTTTCCACCTATGACAGCAACGAAACCATGTATGCGAAACTCCGTTCCAGCAAACAATCCATTTACGATGTGATTGTGCCTTCAGCCTATTTTGTTGAGCGCATGAAAAAACAGGGTATGCTGAACAAACTGGATCACAGCAAGCTGCCCAATCTCAAGCACATTGAACCCCGCTTTACCCAAAACGAGTATGATCATGACAACCGGTACAGCGTGCCCTTAATTTGGGGTGCTACAGGCATTTTTTATAATCAGCAATGGGTTAAACAAGCGCCGGAAACATGGAAAAGCCTCTGGGACAAACAATGGCGCAGACAATTGATGCTGCTGGATGATTCACGCGAAATCTTTGCCATGGCCCTCATGAGTTTAAACTACTCCCCCAATGACACCAGTCCTGAGCATATTCAAAAAGCATACCAGGCATTATTAGCCCTGGTCCCGAATATCAAACTGTTTACCAATGATGGCGTTCAAGCCATCATCATTGATAGTGACGCGATTGCAGGTTCGGTCTGGAATGGGGATGCATTCAAGGCCCATGCAGAAAATAACCGGATTAAATTCATTTATCCCAATGACGGCTTTGTCATCTGGATTGATTGCCTGGCCATGCCTGTCAATCCACCGCATCAGGATGAGGCATACCAATTTATCAATTTCCTTCTGAAACCCGAAATTGCAGCAAAAATTGCGCTGATCGAGGGACATGCGATTACCAGTCTGGATGGGAAAAATCTGCTCCCGGAGAACATCCGCAACAACCCAATGGTTTATCCTTCAGACAAGATCATGAAACGCGGTTATGTTCAGCGCGATGTTGGTGAGGAAACCATTGCTTTATATAACCGGTATTGGCAGGCGTTGAAACTGGCGTTCTGAATTATTTCTTTC
>CAZDYY010000124.1:0-5987 GCA_964509745.1 uncultured Legionella sp.
CATAGAATGCTTTATCGCCTGACGGGGTATGGGTCAATAATTCCGCCACATCAAAACCAATGCCGCCTGCACCAATGATTGCAACCCGGCTGCCCGGAGCACGGCGTTTTTGAATGACATCAATGTAGGACATCACTTTTTCATGATCCATGCCTGGAATTGAAGGAATTCGCGGTTCTACGCCGGTAGCCAGCACCACTTCATCAAACGTTTGCAGTGTCGGCAAATCCACTTCCGTATCAAGACGGATATCCACCTGATATTTTTCCAGCTGATAGATGAAATACCGGATGGTATATTCATATTCTTCCTTGCCGGGAATAGCTTTGGCCAGATTAAATTGTCCACCGGGCGTTGCGTTTTTTTCAAACACCGTTACCTGATGCCCGCGTTCAGCAGCAACCGCAGCAAATGCCAGTCCAGCAGGCCCTGCTCCCACCACAGCAATGCGTTTAGGCTGAGTCACCGTTTGGTAGACCAGATCCGTTTCATGACAGGCGCGCGGATTCACCATGCACGAGGCCGTTTTATTCACAAACACCTGATCAAGACACGCCTGGTTACAGGCAATGCATACATTAATTGCCTGGCTGTCTCCGGCTTTTGCCTTGTCGGCAAATTGCGGATCTGCCAGAAATGGCCGGGCCATGGAGACCATGTCAGCCATCCCCTCTTCCAGAACCGCATTCGCCAGCTCTGGTGTATTAATGCGATTCGAGGTAATGACGGGAATACTCACACTGGACTTCAGGTGTTTTGTAACCTGTGTAAACGCGCCTGCAGGCACCATGGCGGCAATCGTTGGAATGCGGGCCTCATGCCAGCCAATACCGGTATTTAGCAGCGTGGCACCAGCCTGCTCTATTGCCTGAGCCAGTAAAACCACTTCTTCCTGGCTGCTTCCTTCGGCTATCAAATCCAGCATGGACAACCGGTAAATAATAATAAAATCCTCGCCCACTGACTCCCGCACAGCGCGCACTACTTCAACCGGGAACCGCATGCGATTTTCAAAACTGCCACCCCACTCATCCTGACGATGGTTGGTATGCGCAACGACAAACTGGTTAATCAAATAGCCTTCGCTACCCATGATTTCAACCCCGTCATAGCCAGCAGCCCTGGCCAGCCGTGCGCATCGGGCAAAATGTTCAATGGTTTTCACTATCCTGCGTTTGCTCATTGTCCATGGTGTAAATGGACTGATGGGTGATTTCAAACGACTGGGCGCAACAATAAACGGATGATAGCCATAACGGCCAGAGTGAAGAATTTGCAGTGCAATTTTTCCGCCTGCCTCATGAACGGTATGTGTCACCAGTTCATGGCGGTGTTGCTCCTTGCTGCCAGTCAGCATGGCAGCATGCGGAGCCAGACGCCCCGCACGATTGGGAGCAAAACCACCCGTGACGATCAACCCGGCCCCGCCTTGTGCCCGTTCGCGGTAAAAAGCAGCCAAACGCTGCAAATCCGGTTTGTCTTCCTCAAGACCGGTATGCATTGAGCCCATGAGCAAGCGATTTTTTAGTTGCGTAAAACCCAGATCGAGTGGCTGGAAGAGTGCCTTGAATGGCGTGTTGTCAATAATGAGTTCCATGAGTCCTTCACGTATATAGCAAAAAACCCAGTATATACCGCACTACTGCCCGCGTGAAGAATAAAACGCACCAATCAGGGCCAATACCCCTCCGCAAAGAGCGAGCATGGTTGGTTTTTCATGCAATAAAAGAAATCCCAGCAAACTTGATATAACTGGCATTGAGTATAAATACAGGGTGGCACGTGAAGCAGACAGTGCTTTTAATACATAACTCCAGGCAAGGTAGGCAAGTGCTGCGGGGAACACACCAAGATATATCACAGCCCCTGTGGCTTTCATCGAGGCAGCTGATATTTCCTGCCATAAATCCTGTGCAAAAATCATCATTGAGGCTGTACCACCCCAGATAATCCAGGCAGTCACTGCCGCGGGATGATAATGTTTTAAATATGTTTTTTGCCAAAAGTTGTAAATTACACTGGCTATCGTTGCCACAAAGATAATCAAAACACCATAACTGACCGGTGCTGCATCATGACCTCCAGCGATCATCAATGCCAGTCCTGACAAACTAATCAAAAGACCGGCATAAACCTTGCGTCCAGGGCGTTCACCAAGAAATACGACGGCATACATCACCGTCAATGCAGGCATCAGACCAATCACAAAGCTTGCGATACCGGCAGAGACTGTCACTTCACCATAATTGAGGCAAACATTATAAACGCCAATCCCCAGTACACCGAGAAGGCTTAATTGCAATCGATCTTTCCATGCAATATTTTGGTGACTGGAATGCCGGATGTAAATTAACGCCATACACACGGAAGCAATCAGAAAACGAAACAGGGCAAGGGCACCTGGTGAATAGTCAATCAAGCCTACTCGTATACCAACAAATGCCGATGCCCATAAAAATATCGCAAAAAACAAACTGAATTTTATTTTAAATGATTCCACGTCAGGCAAACGGATCACGTAAAATAATCGTTGAATCCCGCTCTGGTCCGGTAGACAACATGTCAATCGGCACCCCGACCAGTTCTTCGAGACGTTTGATATATGCCAGGGCATTCGCAGGCAACCCGTCAAGAGATGTCACATCAGCCGTAGACTCTGACCAGCCAGGCATCTCTTCATAAACCGGCTGCAAGCCCTCATAATCTTCAGCCGCTTGCGGAGGATAGCTGATTAATTCGCCTTTGGCATCGCGATAGGCTACCGCAATGCGCAGTGTGTCCATTCCATCGAGAACGTCCAGTTTGGTCAGGCACAGCCCGGATAAACTGTTCAATTCCACGGAGCGCTTCAACAATACCGCATCAAACCAGCCACAACGCCGGGGACGACCGGTGACAGCACCAAATTCATTCCCCCGTTCAGCAAGCCTTGCCCCTGTTTCATCCTTTAATTCAGTCGGAAAAGGACCGCCTCCGACGCGCGTGGTATAAGCCTTGGTAATCCCCAGCACATAATCGAGATACAAAGGCCCGAAACCTGCACCATTGACCACACTGCCAACACAGGTGTTGGACGACGTTACAAACGGGTATGTGCCGTGATCAACGTCCAGATATACTCCCTGAGCGCCTTCAAACAGGATGGCATCACCTTTTTTCCGGTGTTCGTGCAAGCGGGTTGTAACATCCGTTACCATTGGCCGCAATTCTTCTGCCCATCCCAGCGCTTCCTGAAGCAGCGCATCACCGTCGACTGCAGGCTGATGATAGTAGTTTTCCAGCACAAAATTATGGTATTCCAGTAAATCTTTTAATTTGGCTGTAAAACGTTCACGATTCAGCAAATCGCCAACCCGAAGGGCGCGACGTGCAATTTTATCTTCATATGCCGGACCAATACCACGACCAGTCGTACCAATGGCTGCACTGCCTTTATGAATTTCACGTGCTTTATCCAGGGCAACGTGACAGGGCAAAATTAATGGACAAGACTGACTGATATGCAAACGACTGCGAACATCAATGCCTCTTGCTTCCAGTTCCCTGATTTCAGTTAGCAATGCATCAGGCGACAACACGACACCATTGCCAATATAACAATGTACATGTGAACGCAACATTCCTGATGGAATCAGGCGTAACACAGTTTTTACCCCGTTGATTTTCAGGGTATGCCCTGCATTGTGTCCGCCCTGATAACGCACGACAACCTGTGCATCATGCGTTAACAGGTCTACAATTTTGCCTTTGCCTTCATCGCCCCAC
Source organism: uncultured Legionella sp. (assembly GCA_964509745.1). Classification (GTDB taxonomy): domain Bacteria; phylum Pseudomonadota; class Gammaproteobacteria; order Legionellales; family Legionellaceae; genus DDPF01. Next base: position 3,766 of record CAZDYY010000124.1, read on the forward strand.
TGTGTTCCAACTACTACAACATGTTTACCCATAATTAATTCTTACTCTTTTAGGTTATTTTGTAATTGCTCGCCCCGCTAATCATCCCGCGCATCGCACGGGATGACGCAAGAGCAGTTACGTTATTTTTTCGCTTCAACACCTGGATTTTTTAAAAACCCATGTTTGAAATAATCAAAGAAAGCACCACTTTGATCAAGAACCAGCATGTCGCTCTTGTTGTTAAAGCTGCCTTCATACGCTTTCAGAGAACGCCAGAAAGCAAAAAAGTCCTTGTTTTGGCCAAACGCCTTCGCATATATCTCTGCTGCCCTGGCTTGTCCTTTGGCACGTGTAATTTGCCCTTCGCTGGTTGCTCTGGCCAGTAAAACCGTCACACGTGCATCTGCAGCTGCCTGAATGGCTTCTGCCTGGGCATGCCCGTCCGCACGGTGATGATTGGCAATTTTCTGCATATCCGCACGCATACGCTGATAAATTGCATTACTGGTATTTGCCGGTAATTCTATCCCTTTAATCCGCACATCCACCACATGAACGCCCAGTTCAGCAGCTTGCTCTTCTGCACGTTCACGCAGCATGTCCATCACATCGTCACGACCACCTGAAACCACATCAGAAATGGTACGTTTACCAAACTGGGCACGCAATGAGGTATTCAGTTGCTGTTCAAGCAAGGTCTCGGCCTTGAACTCGTCACCTCCGGTTGATTTAAAATATTGCGCCAGGTCTTCAATCTGCCACTTGACGTAATAATCAACGATCACGTCTTTCTTTTCCTTGGTAACAATACGTGAAGACTTGATGTCCAGTGTCTGGATTCTGGTGTCAAAAACACGCAAACTGTCAATAAACGGCATTTTCATATGCAAACCTGGAGCCAGGATTCTCACCGTTCCTGTTTGCGAATCATTCACCAGACGCCCAAGCCGCAAGACAATACCATGATAACCCTGGGTTATGGTAAACACACAGCTGAACAAGACCAGTAAAATAAAAAACCCCGTGACGCCAAGGATTGCTTTCGTTTGTTTCATTAGTCAGCTCTCCCTTCTCGTGCAGTCGACCTGATTGTTTCGCGACCATCAAGCAGTATATTCGTTCCTGACTGATCTGATATTGACATACGCGACGGATCGCCTGCCTTGCCGGATTTCAGGTCAGGCAGATTTGCCGCCAGCTTGTCCAGTGGCAGATACATCAGATTTCCTGCCTTGCCATCAACGATGATTTTACTGCTGGCATTTAATATTTTTTGCATGGCATCGAGATACATTCGTTCCCCGGTAACAAAAGGCGAACGTGTGTATTCAGGCAGCAATTGCAAAAACTCGGCTGTTTCGCCTTCAGCCCGCAACACGACCTGCTCGGCAAATGCCTTTGCTTCCTCATAAATTCGTCTGGCATTACCTTCTGCAATCAGAACGACCCGCGCTGCATAGGCGCCTGCCTGCTCCTTGAAGCGTTTTTCATCTTCCTGGGCCTTGATGGCATCATCAAATGCATCCTGAACATTTTCAGGCGCACGTGCAGGTTGCGGTGATACGTTGACAATGACGATACCGGTCTTGTAGCGAGCCAGCGTCTTAATCAGGGAATCCTGCACACTGTTACCCCAGGCCTCGCGGCCTTCGGTGATGATTTGATCCAGTGTTGTGGTACCCACCACCTGACGCAGCGCACTCGAAGTGGCCTGTTGCAGACTTTCTTCCGGGTCAGCCACATTGAATAAATAGGCTTGCAAATCACCAATACGGTATTGAACGGCCACAGCCACAGACACCAGATTTTCATCTTTGGTGAGCATTTGCGCTGAATAGGAATAATCAGACACCCGATCAACATTCAAAACGGTTTTGGATGAAATAAAGCGGGGAATCCAGTGTGGACCAGGTCCCACTGTTTCAACGTATTTGCCAAAACGCAAAATCACGGCCTGCTCAGCCGGATCGACAATAAAAATGCCAGACAAAGCCCACAAAACCAGAATAACAAACATTGACATCATCGCAAGAAATCCCGCGCCTGATGCATTGCTTGTACCACCACCACTATCTGCAGCTTGTGGCTGTGAAGACTGTTTGTCCGAAGCACGCAAGAAGGCTTTTTTCAATTTCTCTTGCAAACGCTTCAACGCCTCATCCAAATCCGGGGGCTGGCTCTTGCCACCCCAAGGATCTTTACCTTTTTCCGGTCCATTCCATCCCATGCATTACGCTCCG
>CAZDYY010000125.1:0-5965 GCA_964509745.1 uncultured Legionella sp.
TTAGTCGTGATCGTGACAATGTTTAAATTGAGCGGTCATTTTATCTTCTGATTTTTTCAGCATGGCTTGCAAGGCCGCTTTTTGCTTGTCATCAAGAATGGCGAAAATTTGATTTTTTGCTGTGATTTTCGCTTTCATCATATCACCAATCAATTTGACTTTTTTATCAACCAAACCATCAACGGTCGCTTGATCCATGGACGCTGAGGTGGCCTGTTGATTAATCTGGCTTTCCAGATCTGTCATCTGGGCAGCACTGTCTTTAACACTGGCTTTCAACTGATCCAGAATCGGCTTGATTTTGTCTTTTTGAGCCTTGTCCAGCTTCAGGGAAGCAACCATTTTGTCAATCCCTGTTTCACAGGCACAACCAGCAAATGCGGCCTGACCTATCGCCAGAGAACAAGCAATCGCAACAATCCATAAACATTTTTTGAACATGATTTTTCCTTGTTAGAGTTAAAAACGCATCTTCAGTATAGACTAAAACTTCAGAACAAAGGAGTTAATGTCAAACCGTGTTTTGGAACTACGTTCTTCATTTAATCATTAATTCTGATAATCTGTCAGGTTAAACTCTATAACCATTGGACTGTTGTGTCAGAAAATACGAATTCTCACTTTTTTCTGACATGTTTTCGGGTATCAGCCTGACGCCCAGTCAGGGTATACCTGTTTGAGGCACTTTCGCCTGGACGTCAGTCACCTCGCAAGCAAACAATATGTAAGATATTACCATAACTCTGAATACTTATGACTCAGACACGACAGGTTAATGCGGTGCTTTCCTGCATTGATTTTTCAATCAATTTTACCGCTTGTTTGGACATATCAACGGATTCTTCCTTTGCAATGACTTTTCTTTTGATGTCGACATTCTTGCCACCAAACAAGGAACGATAGACATGAAATGTTGTTTTGTCCTCCTTGCTGTTTTCATCCGGATTATTGAAAACAACATTCAGGCTCAACGTCTTTGGATGCGTAAGCAACAACTTGTGAATCAAACACTGTGGGAAACCGGAGATATCACCCTTTCGAATGGTTTTTTCCTGTATACGCTCCAGACCTGTAATGGCTTCCAGTACTGGCTTTACTTCCTTTTCAGGCTGACGAATCATTTGAAATTTATTGTACGAGTAACTTATATTATGCCTGTCCTCGGCATAAATCCGGTGATTATACTGGCCATGTACCAGATAACTCTCAAAATAGCGGGGATGGGTATGAAGCGTATCTTCATTGATCTCCTCCGGTTCATCACTGGCCCAGAAATTCAAACGCATTTTGGCTATATTGTATTTGATTCGTTCAGGCTCGCTTAACAAATGATTGGGAAGATCAAGCCGCGCGAATCCGGAGTCATTTTGCTCCCAGGTGCTGTCATAAAGATTTTCAAGCATAAAATGATAAGTCAGCTGCAGGATTTTATGATACAAACTGATATCCAGCGTTTCACGAATTTCTAAAGAACATGCGGCAGCCTCTTCGTTCATTTTGCTGGAAACATATGCGATTAACAGAGAAGAAATGATAAACCGGAACACAAAATACTCCTGAAACTAACAATAAATATTACATTTTGAATATTTTATAGCGTCTTCACCGGTTTTAGCAAGTTTTATTCCACACGTCACTTACCACAGTCCTGTTGGCCGATACAATTCAAATTGACAAAATAAAATCAAATAGATATTATTCATTCATCTTGAAAACGGAATGTGTTCAAAATAACTGCAAAGGTGTGCTTTCTCTATAGCATTTTGACGATTCATCTGCACTTGGTCCAACTCCGTGAGTTTATGTAAAAGGATCACAATAAAAAATGGAACAGCAAACTTTAAAAAGAGATTTAAAATCCCGTCACATTACAATGATCGCCCTGGGCGGTTCACTCGGAACTGGCATATTCGTAAGTAGTGGAAATGCAATTCATACCGCTGGCCCAGGTGGGGCTCTGTTAGCTTTTATGATCATTGGAGTAATGATCTATTTCCTGATGACAAGTTTAGGTGAAATGTCCACGCTCTACCCCGTAACAGGCAGTTTTTGTGAGTATTGCACGCGTTTTGTAGATCCTGCATTTGGATTTTCAATGTCATACAATTATTGGTTTAATTGGGCAATAACTGTTGCTGCAGAGTTATCAGCAGCGGGGATCGTGATGCAATTCTGGTTTCCAGAAGTGCCTGTTGTTTACTGGAGTGCTGCATTTTTTTGCCTGGTTGTTTTGTTAAACTCATTTGCTGTTGGTCTTTATGGTGAAATTGAATATTGCTTATCATCAATAAAAGTTGTCACTATCATCATATTTATCTTCGTTGGGTTACTAATCATTTCAGGATTAATTGGTAACCACTCAATGAATTTTCAGAACTGGGTAACAGGGGATGCCCCTTTTCATCATGGTTGGTATGGTGTAGTAAGTGTCATGCTGGTTGCCGGATTCGCCTTCCAGGGCACCGAAATCTTTGGCGTTACCGCTGGCGAGGTGAAAACGCCTGGAAAGAGTATTCCCAAAGCAATAAAGAATGTGTTTTGGCGCATATTGTTATTCTATATCGTTGCTATCGCTATTATCAATTTCATTATTCCCTATACTGATCCAAATCTGATTAATCAAAATAATGAAGTTTCCCTCAGTCCCTTTACCATCGTATTCAAGCAAGCGGGATTCAGGTTCGCAGCTACAGCCATCAATCTTGTTGTTCTGACAGCAATCCTTTCAGCAGCCAATGCCAGCATGTACACAGCCACCAGGACATTATGGTACATGTCAAAGCAAGGAATCGCTCCAAAACTTTTTGGAGTAGTGTCCAGAAAGGGTGTTCCTGTTGCAGCACTAACCCTAACCTCCCTTTTTGGTGCCTTAACATTTTTATCCTCACTGTTTGGTGGCGGGAAAATTTTCATGATGCTTGTAAATCTATCATCACTATCGGGGTTTATCGCATGGATTGGGATTGCAATTAGTCATTATTACTTCAGAAAAGACTATATTAACCAGGGTAACTCTTTGGCTAGTCTGCCATATAAAGCAAAGCTGTATCCTTTCGGACCTGTTTTTACCCTGATTTTATGCAGTTTTATTATTATCGGGCAACAGTTTGTTATCAGTGATCATTTTGATTGGGGTACCTATATCGGTACCTATATCAGTATCCCTTTGTTTGTCGCACTTTATTCAGGTTATAAATTTTATTACCGTGTGCGTGGTACTCCACTATCAAATAAACTGATTTCAAACCCGGAATAATGCAGAAGTTCCCTCGCTTCATTCCGGGGGGACAGATATTTAGTAACAGGAAAACAACGGAAAAAAACCATGACATACTGATACCTTCTGTCATATCTGTACCGCAAGGGTACATCACGAAAAAGTGAGAATATGACCAGACCGGGTGTTGTTATGTCAAAAATAAAAAACCAAACCAAAGGAGAGCAACAAACATGTCTGTTTTATGTCCAACTAAAGAACTCTCACCAAAAATTGGCAACACAACCGGTGAATTAACAAAAGACTATCTAAACGATGTAACAGCATTGATAGATCGTCAACTCTCAGGCAAAGAGGGGCCTCTTGTAATTTATTTTGAAAGCGGCCACTTCAATACCCGTTATGGCGTAGATGATTTTTCTATATCCAGCTTTAATGATTCAGTAACCCTTGGCAGCTATTTAATTAAAAAATACAAAAAATCCGTTAAACTGGCTTATGGTATTTTGGTTGACGATCTCAGCCTTGCCTGCTCAACAGATACAGTTTGTACATTACCGACAGCGGATACAAATGCAAAAAATGCCCAGGATTTACCTGCTGAAATAGAAGCGCTAATCGAATCCAGCAGCTTGTTAAAAAGGGAGCGTTACCTGGTATTTTCAGAAAGAACTGCAAAAAACCGCGCGATTAATACACTTAGAAAAAAAATTAAGACTGAAGACAGCAACCTGGTCATCCAAAGTGCTGAAGACGCCTATGAAGATATCGTCATGACCGGGGAAGGAAACAACGATATACTGCTCTGCAAGCGCACTGAACAAATCTATAACATCAGATGCCCGGGTATCCTGGGACAACATTATGCGGACGTTCTTCAATCCTTGCAAAAACGATATTTGGATGCAAAAAATTTTCTGATAATAGACTGGTCTGAAGTATGTGATAAAAGCAAGGTCGTGCAAGGTGTAATGGCCGCAAGATCTGTTTTTATTGATGAAAAAAATGATTCCATGATTGAAATATGCAATATTTTCTTTGCCGATGATGAAGGTGAGTTTGTTCAAATCGATACGGCTACCCTGAACAAACAAGTCGTGGAGGAAATGCTGTGATGAACGATTTTCTTTATCTGGATTATAATGCAACAACTCCTCTGGCACCTGAAGTTAAAGAGGAAATGATTCATTGCATGGAGAATTACTATGCGAATACTGCTTCAGTGAATCATTACCCAGGGTTCCTTGCAAGTCTATATCTAGACCAATGCAGACAAAAAGTAGCCGATCTGATAGAAGCTGATAAGGATGCGATATTTTTTACATCCGGAGCATCTGAATCCAATAATATGATACTCAAGGGAGTTGTTAATCATTTTCGTGAATCAGGCTCCGTACACATTATTACAAGCAACATAGAACATAAATGTATACTGAATACATGCGATTATCTTGAGCAAACAGGAGTTGAAGTAACATATATCCCTGTTTCAACACAGGGAATAATTGATATGGATGCGTTGCAAACAGCGATTCGACCAGACACCCGGCTCATTAGCATTATGGCAGCCAATAATGAAACAGGTGTATTGCAACCAATTACTGAAATCGCCGCACTTGCTAAACAGCATGGGATTTTATTTCACACAGATGCCGCACAAATGATTGGTAAATTGCCGTTTTCTGTAAATAAAATTGGCGCGGACATTGTTAGTTTTTCTGCCCATAAATTTTATGGACCCAAAGGTATTGGTGGTTTGTATTGCTCGAACAATGAAATAATGCAAAAGCATCCATTAATTCACGGAGGGGGACAAGAACAAGGATTACGCGGAGGAACCGTTAACTTGCTTGCAGTAGCCGGTATGGCAAAAGCTGCGGAAATTGCCAAAATACAATTGGAGACAATGGTAGAGCGACAATTACAACTTAGAAATACATTTGTCAAAAAATTACTTACCGAGATCCCTGATGCCCAAATTAATGGATGTCACATTAACAGCCTGACAAATACCATTAATTTTTCTTTAGGTAATATAAAGGCCAGTACGCTTCTCAATAAATTAAAAAAGAAGCTGGCACTTAGCAGTGGTTCCGCCTGCTCTTCCTCCGATCAACGACCCAGCCATGTTCTAAGAGCCATGGGCTATAGCGAAGATCGTATGAAATCCTCCATCAGGCTCAGCTTTGGCCGTGAAACCCGGGAACAGGATTTAGACCTCGCACTGGTGCTGATTAAAGACACCACCAACAGATTGAGAGTACCCGCATGATGCCAGGAAAATCCCCTTCCAGAATGATTACAGAATTACTTTTAATGTTGGTTGCAATCGGCTGGGGACTGGGGTTTCCTCTGATGAAAAATGTCATGAACAATCATCCCGTGTTAACCGTCATGTGGCTGAGATTTTTTTTAGCCACAATCATCTTGTTTCCATTCGCCCTGTCGCGACTTAACCAGTTGAATGCAAAGGCGTTAATTGTGGGAGTAAGTTTAGGAACCGTGCTTTTTCTTTCCTTTTTCCTTCTTATGGAGGGTTTACATTTAACCACCGCATCCAATACAGGCTTTTTAGCAGGGCTATGTGTTATATGGGTACCGATACTAGAACGTGTATTACACAAAAAATCATCTACAATGGGAGCAAAACTCGCAGTAGCCTGCGGCTTGACTGGAGTAATGGTCATGTCAGGGCTGGATAAGTTCATATTAAACAAGGGAGACTTTCTTGTGGTGGCTGGATCTATC
>CAZDYY010000126.1:0-5962 GCA_964509745.1 uncultured Legionella sp.
TCCATTTCAGGAAAACATTGTAAAAAGAAAATAAAATCACTGATCACCGGGAATACTGTATTAATTGTCTCCGGCTTGATAGATTCAGAATGAAGGCATTGATCGATGATTTCAGGAGAAAAACGAAAAAAATTCTGGTTAGCCATGTGTGACCAAAAGAGCGATTTTATTTTGAACCAGTCAAGATTGATGACATCATTCTTATCGTCCATGACCAGATAAGTGTAATCAACCTGCTCGCCGGTAATTAATCCCAGATACTCAAGAAATTTTTCATAGCTTCCGTTTGTATATTGTTGCTCTCCTGCATACCCATACCAGGACAAGACAATTTTAATTTGCTCAACAAGATTCCAGATAATATTAAACGGTCTGAAACCAAGAGTAAAAACAGCCTTTAGTTTCAGATCAATGCTCGCATTTAACCCGGGTATTTGTCGCTCAGCCTGATCATCATGCTGATTAATGACAGGAACACCAAAACCTGCAGCATGGGCGCGGTTGAAAATATGGGTGTGTATATGCGTGTTTGATGAAAATGTTCGCGCCATACGGTCAACCATTGATATGCGTACACGCATCAACAGTGCAGCCACTGTTTTGGGAATGATAAAACTATTGGTGATCATAATGCTGCGGTTATAAAAACCTTCAGTGCATTGATCAATATCCACAACCAGAGGTACAAGAATTTTGGCTTTTTCCAGATCGGTAGTAACAAGGGGAAAATCTGGTCCCAGGCGATTAGTGAGTCTTGCCAGAATAATTTTAAGATGCCTGGCCAGATCAGCAACGTGCCGGTAAGTTGAGACATGCCCGAGATCAACGTTATTTCCAATAGCGTTGATCAATTCAGCAAGTTGTTCTGTTGAAAAATGCAGGAAATTTTTATCTTCAGTATTTTTTCGAGCATTAATCTGTTCGATAAACCGATCCGGATGTTGAATCTGGATAGTGATCCTCTCAACATCATCATCGGGATGCGGCTTGATATAAACCAGTTGCTCACCATCCAGGAAACCACAATGTTTATATTTTCCCAGTTCAGCCTCAGGGGGCAGGGGGGTTAGATACAAGTCAAATCCACCCAGATGCCGGGATAAATGTCTGGCGTTGATCCTGGTTGCATCCGCATCCCACTCACAACAAGTTTGACAAAGCGACAGGAATTGCTGTTGCCAGTCTGAATCCACAGTTAAATTGTTGACATCAATCACAGGCTCAATGACTTGCTGGAAACATTGACCATGATTAACCAGTGAGGTTGCATTGATTTCTGGCATATAAAATATTCATCAGAATGATTTAATTATCTACATTGTATAATTTATATATTAAGAAAACATTAAGGTCTGTGACATTCTCCAGCCGCAGGGCCACGGAGGATAAATAATCAACACATCCCGCTCAATTTTTTAAAATATACGTATTTTTACGGATATCGTTAAATAAATGAGCATATTATAATATTTCCTTTCATTTAATATGTAAGGAAAAACATTATGGGCTTTAATGACGCACACCTGTATACAAGGGAAGAAAGAAGACAAGAACAACAGGCTGAATATGATCGTCTGATGGCAATAAATACCATGCTGATTGCTATAACCAAACGAATTCTTGAAAACAGAACAACGGACGAGGATATACGCTTTGTCCTCGACAATCAGTATCGATGGAAAATGGTTTTGTGTGATCATTTTGTATCCAGTGCACAATTGTTGCTTGATACAGCCTCCGCTTTTCCTTCCAGACTGCAACCTGTACTGGCTCAGGTAATACCGTTGTTTCAACTTAACGTATTTACGCTGGATGCTAACCTGGTTACGCGTGATGCAATCCATCATTTACTGGAGCTGGCAAACGATGCACACCAGTCGTTCACAGGGAAAAATGAACCCGTATCCAACTTTATTCAACAGATCGAAAAATTTAAACTCAGATTAAACAATAATTTTCTAAACCAAAACGAAGTGTTGTGCTTGAATGTCATCGTCAATGATTATAAAAAGCATTCATACAGGACTATTTTTGATATAAGCAACTGTGTTGCAGAAATACTATCACGCTCCACAACACTGTCACAATTACAGCCTGCCGCCCAAAATAATCCATCGTTTGGCGAATTAATGGATCAGTATCTTCAGAAAGAATATTTACCCTGGGCATCAATCATGGAGAAAAAATCAACAACAAATGATGAATTTCTTGAGCCCATCAGTCAATTTATTCTGGAACGGCATGCGGGTCAACCGTGCAATACTGAACAATTATTTGCACCGAAAGGGAAAGTCACCAAAGTCGGGGTTGATGCCTGGTTGCAAAATGTATGTCATTATCGCAGTAAAAGGACGATAGAAAACATTGGCTCACTCATTACCAGTCTGCAAAAAGAATCCAGGTCTTTTTGGAATTCATTTGATTTCAAGCAAAAATTGAAAAATGCAAAAATCGAAGCAATGACAACCCTGAAAAATGATTTGTTCAATCATATGCAACCGTCTAAAGCCGTAGAAAAGATAATCAAACTCTATCCATTTGCCTTATATGGTAACTTTGATCCCCGGGTGAGAAATATGCTGGGTCAATTAAACAGCCGGGCTGTAAATGAATTTATGAAAAATAGCAATATGACAAAGTACACCAGTACCGATGAAGATCAGAAAAAATGGCCTGAACTGATTGAACGGGAGTTCAATGCAATCATCACCAGTCGAGAACGTATATTCAATTGCATTAAAGCACGAGAATCGATAAAGCCTCTCGCCCCCGGGAATCTCAACGATTTAATGACAGCATTCCATGCAATGGACAATGGATGTGATCAGGTTTACAGAGGCGATGATCGAATAACGATGGCTCATCAGCAAGGGACTTACTCCTCGAAAAATATGCGAATAGGTTATGTTTTTATTTTCGAAGCTATCGCTGCATACATTGGAAATGAGCTTGTTGAAAGGACAAAGCATAAAAAAGAACAGGAAATATTGTCCAGTCAACAAGAGAACAGTGATCATGTGGGAAATCAAATATCGAAGTGGAATCGGCATATCCATCACACGGTGATTGCAAAAGTAGCCGGGTTGGTAAAAAACACCCTGGCCTCGAAAATCGAGGAGTTGCCGGTCGTTGATTTTATGAAACACATTGAATTAACGTATGAAAAAAATCCATTTCTGGCGGATGCGGAAGCCCTTGAGTCTGATCCACTGGAGTATCGCCAGGATAAAGAATACTTTGTAGAAAAATTCTGGCCAGATCTGCTGAAAAAATCACAGGATTCGTTTGACAGCCTTTACCATAGCTGGGTGCGGTTATTTATCCATCCTGCAGGTATCCTGCATTTTGGCCTGGAGTCCACAAATTCAGCCCATCGGCATGGCAGTGAACTATACAGGGATAGTACGTATCATTATTCGCAGGATACTTCCAATAGTCACGGATATTACCTTAAACATCATTATTTTAAAGAGGATTGTAGAAATAGCAAAACGTATGTTTGGCAGTTATTGAAGAACAGGGACGGCTCCTTGTTAGATAAAATGTGTGCCAAAACACTTCGTTATTTAATGACACAACGATTACCCGTATGCACAGCAAAGGAAATCATGCTGGTCATCACCGCGCTGGGTTATCATGATCTGGATGTTTCCCAGGCCTGGGGGTATGACAAAAATCCATTTGATGGCGCGTTTCGTACATCTCGCAGCAGCCGGACTATTTCCGATGAAGAATATAACGCAATCCCTGAGGATATTCGACCCTTATCCGGTGCTGAACGAGCGGAATTAATTGCGAAATTTCCTTCAGCCTTGCACGCACTTATTATTAAAAATAACCATCGCTATCTGCCAAATCCAACAAATGCCCAGATTAAAAAGAAAGAATTTGAGGCAGGCAAAACAGCGGTTATTATTGATTGCATACATACTCATATATCTCAATCGCCTGAATTAAGAACGGCGTATTGTCAATATCTTGTAAACCATACACCCGAGCCTCAGCAGGCTGTATTTTTACATAAACATGTCAGAACCGCTCTTGGGTTTGCTGAGAACAAGGAACAGAAAAAAAATATATTGGCAGCCTGTTTGCCGATATGGGCAAAGGATTCCAAATCATTGCCAACCAGACATGGCGTATCGACATTGAGTCATTTTATCAGCAGGTTGCTTTCGTGTATCAATCGACCTGGATCGTCAAAAGATAAATGGACAGTGTTAGGTAATGGCTCCATCAACATGGCTTATAAAAGTGGTGATGGCCGTTCTGTGTTCAAATTAATGCATGTTGTTGAGCCGGATGAACAGCTCATGGATACACCTGAGCGTTCAGTTCGTTTGTGGAATGAAATGAACCCATCCCTTAAACCGCCTGCGAGAGTGAGTTGTGAATATGTTGAAGGCAATCTGGAGTTGGGCTGGGTAGGTCCTTTCGTTCCAGGACGACAAGCGTCGGATTTGGAAATGAAGAATAAGGCCATCTCGACATTTAACGAGGTCGGTCGAATTATTCTTGACTTAACGTCTGAAGAAAACATTAAAACCACGCCTGACGGTACCATGGTTTGTGTGGATGTTGGAATGGCGGTAAAACTGGATAAAATTGCGGGCACTGACAGGTATGTAAGTTTTTCCAGTCAATATGCATTAAACCGATTTAATTTTGACTTGTTTGATCTGCACTACCACGCTTATCCACAAACCATTGATATTAGTAAAGCGTTGTTATTTATCAAGCTGGAATACCCGGAAATCACCAATGCTGATTTTTTAAAAACGCTCGATCAAGATGAAATTAATCTGTTCGTCAGTGCATATGAAGAACTGGACATCGTACAGGAATATTATAAACAGCGCGAGAATACCCTTCAGCAGGAGGAGCTTGAATTTCAGAAAAAAATGCAGAAAAAAGAACTTGAAATTCAGAAAGCACAATTTAAACAGATGTATGGTATTTCTGATGATCTGTTCTCCCATGTTTGTGATGCGTTGTTGTCCTATATTGGAAAGCAGGTTGAAACAGGGCGGACGGGTTGTGGTTTTTATAAAAAATTGACACTCGATGATCAAGTTTTTAAATTTGACACGCCAAATCTTTTCTGTAACAAAGGGTTATGCTAGATTCGCGCGCTCTTTTGCTGTTGAGAATATGGATGTTGCTCAAAGAACCGCTGGATTTTGCCCAGAACTTTATCAAATCAGTTAACGAAGCCATTAAATTGGAAACTCCGGGAAAGGCATTGTCCCGCACTCAATGCTACTGGTTATCTTTTTGCATTACCGCAGTCATATTAACAAACAGTGTTTGCTGGATTCGTTTTGAAAAAGTAAGCTTGGGACGATTCAAGTCTTCATCATTATCCTGGATGTTTAGACGAGGCAAAATATGCTGGGAGCATTTGCTTGTTTACAGTGTGCGGGTATTGTTGCAGAAGTACGGTATACACCAAGGCACGTTGGTTTTAGATGATTCCGACCGGGCTCGGTCAAAGAGCACGACACGTATTGCGCACACGCACAAGCAAAAGGATAAAAAGACTGGCGGTTATGTGATGGGTCAGAACGTGGTGCTGTTGTTATTGGTAACGCCCAAAATTACATTGCCGGTTGGCTTTGCATTTTATCAACCTGATCCTGCAAAGAAAGCGTGGGTGAAAGAGAACAAACGATTGAAGTCGATTGGTATATCCAAAAAAGACCGACCAAAAGAGCCCCCAAGAGATCCCAACTATCCGACCAAACAAGATATTGCTTTAACATTATTAAGACGGTTTGGCGCAGCTTTCACCGACATCAACGTGCAATGCATATTAGCTGACGCATTATATGGTGACAAAAAGTTCATGGATCAGGCGAGCCATTGCTTTGGTGGTGTTCAGGTCATTAGCCAGCTGAAAAACAATCAAATGATTCGCATAAAAGGCCATGAAAAATCACTAATGGCCTACTTCAAATCCAAT